>NZ_JBFAOY010000010.1:42410-219640 GCF_040675505.1 Streptomyces sp. NPDC049597 | reverse complement strand
GGCGGGGGCGGGTGCGGGGGGGTGGGGGGGGGGGGGGGCGGGGGGCGGGGGGGCCGCCACCGCCCCCCGCGCCGGGGCGGGGGAGGCGCCGGGACCGGGGGAGGTGACACGCGCGGTCCGGTCCCGGCCGCGTCCTACGCGTGCAGTCGCTTCAGGTACTCGTAGGCGCTGGGCAGGGTCTCCAGCAGGTTCTGCTGCTGGCGCTTGACCGTCTCGAACAGCGGCTCCGCGCCCGCCACGGACTCCGGCTTGTGCGCCAGCGCCGGCAGCGGGGCGTCCGGCTCCAGGCCCATGCCGGCGAAGATGCAGTAGTAGCTGCCGTTGGTCCAGAAGTTGCGGAACTCGGCCTCGAAGTTGCCGTAGTACGTCGACTCGTCGGTGATCGGCGAGTTGATCGGCAGCCCCGCGCGGTAGGCGGAGATCTTCTTCTGGATGTTGTCGGGGAGCGTCAGCTCCTTGTTGGCCCGCCAGAACGGTGTGTCGTTGCGCGGCGCGTAGAAGAAGTGCGCCTGGATGAAGTCGCGGGTGTCGTCGAACATCACCTCGATCTCGTGGTTGAAGCTGTCGATCAGGCCCGGGTTGAAGGTCTTGTCGGGGAAGTGCTTGGCCAGCTGGTAGATCGCCGCGGTGATGAAGTAGATCCCGGTGGACTCCAGCGGCTCCAGGAAGCACGACGACAGGCCGATGCTGACCACGTTCTTCACCCACGCCCGGCGGTTGCGCCCGACCCGGAAGCGGATGTGGTTGAACTTCGTCTTCTCCGGGTCCAGGCCCCACATCGCGGCGAACTCGGCCGTGGCCTCGTCCTGCTCGGTGAACTTGCTGGAGTAGACGTATCCGGTCCCGAAACGGCCCAGCATCGGGATCTTCCACGCCCAGCCGGACGACATCGCGATCGCGGAGGTGTACGGCTCCACGCCGCCCTCCTCGTCGTCGTGCGGCACGGCGGTGGCGACCGCGCTGTCGCACAGCAGGTGGTCGCTCATGTCGACGAACGGCTCCGCCATGGCCTGGTTGATCAGCAGTCCGCGGAAGCCGGAGCAGTCCACGAAGAGGTCCGCGTCCAGGACCCTGCCGCCCTTGGTGTGCAGCTCCGTGACGTAGCCGCGCTCGTCCTGCCGCACCTCCGTCATCTCGTCCTGGACGTGGTGGACGCCCTGCTTCTCGATGGCGAAGCGGCGCAGGAAGTCCGCCACGAGCTGGGCGTCGAAGTGCCAGGCGTAGCGGGTGGCGGACCGGCCGTCGAGCCAGCGGGGCGACTTCATCGCGTCCATCACCGGGGGCTCGCGGAAGCACGCGTAGTCGAACGGCTCCGTGGTGCGGCCCTCGTACTTGCGCTTGAACCAGTAGTGGGACAGCGGCGTCTGGTCGTAGTCGGGCAGCAGCCCGAACGGGTGGTAGAAGTGGTCCGGCGTGCCGTCGGGCAGCTCCCGGGCCGCCGCCTCTCCCTGGCCCTCGGTGCGCCAGTTCACGAACCGCACCGCCATCTTGAAGCTGGCGTTGCACTCGCGCATCCACTCGTCCTCGGCGATGCCGAGGTAGTCGAAGAACGCGCGCTGGAGGTTCGGCACGGTCGCCTCGCCGACCCCGATCCGCGGGATCGCCGGCGCTTCCAGGACCGTGATGTCGACCGTGCCCTGGAGAGCCTTGCCGAGATACGCGGCGGTCATCCAGCCGGCCGTACCGCCGCCCAGGATGACGACCTTCTTCAGTCGGGTGTCGGTGCTGGTCATGGAGCAGCCCTCATTTCGGAGTCGGGATTCGCGGCCGGAAGCCGAGGAGCTGAAGGAGAGGCGGATGCCGCTACGGGGCCGGCCGGGCCGGCCGCATCCGGCGGTCGGGGCACGGACGCGTCCTGCGACGTCGGTCCCGGGACCGTCGAGCCTCATCGTGGTCCGCCGCCCTATCACGGACCTACAGAGGCCGGATCCGGCCGGTATAGGGCGTTCGTAGAGCCCGGGAACACACTCGGCCGCAGGCAGAGCGGCAGGACGACGTACCCCGGGAGGAAGCGATGACCACCGCGGTGACCGGAATTGCGCGGCAGGCGGTACGCATCCGCTTCCTGGGCGACTTCGAACTGACCGTGAACGGTGCCCCGGTGCGGCGCTGGCGGGCCGGCAAGGCCCGCGGACTCTTCCAGTACCTCGTGATCCACCGCGGCCAGACGCTCACCCGCGACCGGCTGTACGAGGTGTTGTGGCCCGGCTGCGACCGTTCCGCGGGCGGCAGTTCGCTGAAGGTCGCCGCGCACGCGCTGCGCCGGGTCCTCGACGCGCACCCCGACAGCCCCCACGAGTCGGGAATCCGGCTGCACTACCGCGACTTCGGATACGTCCTCGACATCGCCGAGCTCTGGTCCGACGTGGACCGCTTCCAGGAGCTGGTGCACGGCGGGCTGCGGGCGGCCGGCGCCGGCGACCGCGGTGCCGCGCGGGAACGGCTGCGCTCTGCGGTGGGGCTGTACGCGGGCGAGTTCCTGCGCGGGGAGAGCGCGGACTGGGTCGTCGAACAGCGCGAGTACCTGCGGTCGCTGGCGCTGCGGGCCCTGGACGTGCTGCGCGCGGACGCCGTCGAGCGCGACGACTTCCCGGAGCTCATCGAGATCTGCCGGCGCACGCTCGGCATCGACCGGCACCACGAGGAGACCTACCGGGCGCTGATGGCGGCGCACGGGCGCCGCGGCGAACTCGCCTGTGTGCGCAACTGGTACGAGCTGTGCGCGCGCCGGCTGCGCGACGACCTCGACGTCGCCCCTTCCGCAGCGACCGAACGGTTGCTCGCCGCGCTGGTGTCTCCCGCCGGGCCGCGCCCCGGCCTCCGGCCCCGCCCGTCCCGCCGCGCCCGCCCCGACACCCGGGCCGATACGCGTGCCCCGTCCCCGGCCGGCCCCGCGACACGGCCGACGGCCGCGACCTGGCCCCCGCTCCGGCCGGTCGCCCGCCCGGCGCTGCCGGCCAACGCCGCGTCCGGTGCGCGGCCTGCGTCGGGAACTGCCACCTGGCCTCCCGGCCGGACGGCCTCGCGGTCCGCCGCCCAGCCCATCGCACCGGCCGCCGGCCGGGCAACGCCTCGGGCCGACGCGTTACCCGTTTCCGGGTCTGGTGTCCGGGCCGTGTCGTCTGCCGACGGCGGGCCCGGGACGCAGGCCGGCCCGGCGGGCGGACGGGTGGCCGCTGGGGCGTGCCCCGGGGACGGAGTCCGAGCCGCCCCAGCGACTTCCGCCTGGAATGCCGGCCGGACCGGAGGTCGGGGAGTTCGGGCTGCTTCGGAGGCCGAAGACGCCTTGGCCGCCCCGGCTCGCGTCCCTGCGGACGCCCGGCCCGCCGCCCGGAGTGACAACGGAGGCGGCGGCCCTCGTGGTCGGGCCCGGGCAGGTGGCCGGCCGGCCGCGGCCGTCGACACCGGCCCCGGCGCCCCGCCTGCGTCGCGCTCTGCCGCCTGGCCTGCTGCCCAGGCCGGTACGCCGGCCGGCGACTTACCCGCCTTCAGGCCCCAGGTGCGGCCTGCCGTCCGGGCCGCTTCTCAGGCCGGAGCCGCACCCGATGCCCCGGCCGCCGGCGCCGAGAGCGTCACCGGAGACCGCGGCCGGGCCGATGCCGCGCGGCGTGCCGGGCTGGAACGGGAGGCTTCCCGGCCGGCGTCGGGCGTCCGTGGCCGGACCGTGTCGAGGGTCGGGGGCCGGGCCGACGCCGGACGTCGTGCCGGGTCCGATCGCGAGCCATCGCGGCCCGCGGCCGCGGCCCGCGCCTGGCCCGGCGGGCAGGGCGCCTCCCGGGGTGGCGCTTCGCCCGCTTCACGTCCCCCTGTCCGGGCCGGTACCCCGGCCGGCGACGGCCCTCGTGGTCGGGCCGGTACGCCGGCCGGCGGCCGGGCGGCTGCGGCCGCCGAGACCGGGCCCCGCGCGCCGTCTGCGTCGCGGACCGCTGCCTGGCCTGCTGCCCGGGCCGCTTCGTCAGCCGACGACGGCCCTCGTGGTCGGGCCGGTACGCCGGCCGGCGGCCGGGCGGCTGCCGGTGCCGGCTCCCGGGCGGGCGCCCCGCCCGCGGTGCGGGCCGGCGCACGGCCCGGTGGGCCGGGCGTGCCCGGGGCCGTACCCGGCGCGCGAATTCAGTGACCGAGCGACTCAGTGAGGAACCCACCGTGACCGTGCTGACCGTGCCGCAGGGCTCCGCCGCGCCGACGGGCGAACCGCCCGCGGCCCTCCTGCCGACCCGCTACGACGACCAGTGGATCGGCGGCCGCTGGACGCCGTCCGACGCCGACAGCCGGCTGGTCGTCACCGATCCGAGCACCGAGGCGCCGCTGGCCACCGTGCCCGCGGGCACCGCCCGGGACGCCGACCTCGCCGTACGCGCCGCCGTCGCGGCCTTCCCCGCCTGGTCCGCCACACCCGTCAGGGAGCGGGCCGCCATGCTGCGCCGCGTGGTCGAGGGACTGGAGCGCAACGCCGAGCGGTTCGCCGACGTCATCACCGCCGAGGTGGGCGCCCCCTCCCGGGTGTCGCTGCACACCCACGTCGGGCTGTCCGTCGGCATGGCGGCGCACTGCGTGGAGACCGCCGTCTCCTACGCGTTCGAGGAGCGCGTGGGCCACTCCCTCGTCGTACGGGAGGCCGCCGGTGTCGCCGCGTGCATCACGCCCTGGAACACCCCGTTGCTCCTCACGGTGCAGAAGCTGCTGCCCGCGCTCGCGGCCGGCTGCACCGTCGTGCACAAGCCGAGCGAGCTGACGCCCCTGCACGCCCGGCTCCTCGCCGAGGTCTTCGCCGAGGCCGACCTGCCGCCCGGCGTGGTCAACATGGCCGTCGGCACCGGCGACACCATCGGCACCGCCCTCGTCACCCACCCGCTCGTCGACGTGGTGTCGCTCACCGGGTCCACCCGCGCCGGCCGCCAGGTGTCGGCCCTCGGCGCCGACGGCATCAAGCGGATCCACCTGGAGCTCGGCGGCAAGAACGCCAGCCTCGTCCTGGACGACGCCGACCTCGGCGCGGCCGTCGGAGCCACCGTCGACCAGGTGCTCTTCAACACCGGCCAGACATGCCTGCAGTGGAGCCGGCTGCTGGTGCCCCGCGACCGCCAGGACGAGGCCGTGGAACTCGCCGGACAGGCCATGGACGGCTACGTCACCGGCGACCCCCGCGACCCCGCGACCGACCTCGGTCCGCTCGTGACCGCCGCCGCGCACGCCCGGGTGAACGACTACATCCGGCTCGGCCTCTCGGAGGGCGCCCGCCTGGTACGCGGCGGGCCCGGCCGCCCCGAGGGCCTGGACACCGGCTACTACGTCCGGCCCACGATCTTCGCCGACGTCGACCCGATGTCCACCCTCGGCCAGGAGGAGATCTTCGGACCGGTGCTGTGCGTCATCCCGTACGACGACGAGGAGCAGGCGGTACGGATCGTCAACGGCACCCGCTACGGGCTGCACGGCGCGGTCTGGTCCGGTGACGACGCCCGGGCCGAGCGCGTCGCCCGGCGGTTCCGCACCGGCCTCGTCGACGTCAACGGCGGCCCCTTCAACCCCGCCGCACCCTTCGGCGGCTTCAAGCAGTCCGGGATCGGCCGGGAGTGCGGCACCGCCGGTGTCGAGGCGTTCCTGGAGACGAAGTCGATGCAGCTGCCCCAGGGGCCCGAGGGCCGGCTCGTCGGCCCCCGCCTGCGCGCCACCGCGCCGGCGACCGCACAGACCCCGGAGAGGAACGACGGATGACCGCCCAGCATGCCGGCCGGCAGCCCACAGACACGCTGCCGCCGCTGTTCGCCGCCCTGGAGCGCTGGACCCGCGAGCGGCCCGGCGAACGCGCCGTCAGCGCCGAGGACGGCACCCTCACCTACGCGGCGCTGACCGCCCGCACCGCCGCCACCGCGTCCGCGCTCGCCTCCGCCGGCGTGGCACCCGGGACCGCCGTCGGGCTGCTCCTCGGCCGCTCCCAGGAGAGCGTGCCCGCACTCCTCGCCGTCTGGAGCCTCGGCGCCACCGCCGTACCGCTCGACGCCGGACACCCGGTCGAACGGCTCGGGACCGTCCTGCGGGACGCCGAGGTCGCCGTCCTGGTCGCCGCGGACACCCCCGAAGGACTCGACGTCGCCGGTGTCCGCACCATCGACCCGGCACAACTGCACGGCACGGAGCCCGTACCGCTCGACGTGGCACGCCCCGCGTCCGGCACCTGCGCGTACATCATCTACACCTCGGGAACCACCGGCCGCCCCAAGGGAGTCGAGGTCACCTACCGCGGCCTGGACACCTTCGTCGACGCCCTCGCGACCCTGGGCCTGCCGCCCGGCGGCCTCGGCCTCAACGCCGTATCGCCCGCCTTCGACGGCTGGCTGTGGTGCACGCTGCTCTACCTCGTGCACGGCCAGGGCGTGTCCCTGGTGGACCTGTCCCTGGACGGGCTGAGCCGCGCCGAGGCCGACGGCCGCGAACCGCTGCCCGCCGGGCTGCGCACCGCGTCGCTGACCCCCTCCCTGCTGGCCGCCCACGGCGGCGGCCTGGACGAGGCCGAGGTCGTCGTCGTCGCGGGCGAGGCGTGCCCGGCGGCGCTCGCCCGACGCTTCGCCCGGGGGCGGCGACTGCTGAACGTGTACGGGCCGACGGAGACGACCATCGCGGCGACCTGGGCCGACAGTGAGCGGGGTGACGACGTGACCACCATCGGACGACCGCTGCCCGGCTACCGGGCGTACGTCCTGGACGACGACCTGATCCCGGTCGCCGCCGGCACGGAGGGGGAGCTCTACCTCGGCGGCCCCGCCGTCGCCCGCGGCTACCGCAACCGGCCGGGCCTCACCGCGACCCGGTTCCTGCCCGACCCCTTCCAGGGCGGCGGCGCCCGGATGTACCGCACCGGCGACCTGGTCGTCCGCCGGGCCGGCGGCGAACTGGAGTACCGCGGACGCCGCGACGACCAGGTGAAGATCCGCGGCCACCGCATCGAACTGGGCGAGGTGGAGCGGATCGCCGCCGAACTCCCCGAGGTCGTCGCCGCCGCCTGCTGCACCCTCGCCTCCGGCCAGTCGCTGGGACTCGCGGTCGTCGCCGCCCCCGGCACGGGCGCGCCCGAGGACCTCACGGCCGCGGTCTCCGAACACTGCGGCAAGCTCCTTCCGCAGGCGGCCGTCCCCGCGACCGTCCGCGTCGTCGACCGCATCCCCACCCTCACCACCGGCAAGGCCGACCGCGACGCGCTCGCCCGCCTGCTCGCCGCACCTGCGGGGGCCGCCGGACAGGCGGCCGCCACGGACCGCGAGCGCCAGGTGATGGCCGTCTGGGCGGACGTCCTCGAACGCGAGGTCCCGGGACCGGACGCGGACTTCTTCGACCTGGGCGGCCACTCGCTCGCCGCCGCCCGCGTCGTCGCCGACCTGCGCCGGGACACCGGACTGCGCATCACGCTCGGCAAGCTGCTCACCCGGCCCACCGTCGCGGACATCGCCGCCGAACTCGACCGGCTCGCCGCCGAGTCGGACGCGGCCGAAGCGCACGCGCTGACCGCCGAGGGGGCCTGACGCCATGGGTTCCTGGATCTCCACCTGGCCGTCCGGGCCGGGCGACGCGGACCTTCCGGCCCTGCTCTGCCTGCCTCCGGCCGGCGCGGGCTGCCAGCAGTTCCGCGCCTGGAAGCCGGCGCTGGCCGGAGTCGCGCAGGTCTACGGCGTGCAGCTGCCGGGCCGCGAGAACCGCTGGCGCGAGCCCATGCCGGACACGTTCGGCGAGGCCGTCGAGGCCGTCGTCGCCGAACTTCGGCCGGTCGTCGCCGCCGGCCGCCGGCTGGTCGTCTTCGGCCACAGCTTCGGCGGGCTGCTCGGCTACGAGGTCGCCCGCCGCGTCCCGCCCGCCGCCCTCGTGGTCAGCGCCTGCCGGGCGCCCGGCCACTGGGACGGCGCCGGCCGCGGCATCGTCGACGCCTCCGCCGATGACGACGAACTGGACAAGCTCTTCGACACCGCAGGAATGGATCCCGCCTTCCTCGACGAGGACACGCGCGCGCTGATGGTCGAGATGCTGCGCAAGGACGCGCAGCTGTCGCTGAGTTACGCCCGTGACCCGGGCGACCGGCTCCACGTTCCCGTGCACGCCTGGGGCGCCGACGGCGACGAGACCGTCACCGCGCAGGAGCTGGCCGGCTGGGCCGCGATCACCACGGCCGGCTTCCACGTCCACCGCGTCCCGGGCGGTCACCACGCCGTGCTGCGCCGCCCCGAGACCGTGCTCGAGCACCTGGCCGGACTGCTGCGGGAGGACGTGGCCGCACCGGCCCCCACCGCCTGACCACCGGGCCCCGGCGGCTGCCCCGCGGGGACACGCCGGACAGCCGCCCAGCCCGCCCACCCGACTCCGGAGGACGTCGTGCCCACCACCTACCAAGTCCTCGTCAACCACGAGGACCAGTACGCGCTGTACCCCGCGGCGCGCGAGCTGCCCGACGGCTGGACGCCGGCCGGGTTCAGCGGCACCGAGGACGAGTGCGCCGCCCATGTGGACGCGTACTGGACCGACATGCGTCCCCGCAGCGTGCGCACGGCGGCAACCGCCCCCGCGACGACGGGCGAAGGAGCCTGAGATGCACATCGACCTGCTCGACCCGGCCCCCTTCGGCCGCAACGACTTCTGGTCCGCTTTCACCTGGCTGCGCGCCAACTCGCCCGTCCACTGGCATCCCGAGCCCGGCGGCGACGACGGCTTCTGGGTGCTCAGCAAGCACCGCGACATCATGAGCGTCTACGCCGACAGCGACACCTTCAGCTCCGCGCAGGGCATGCGGCTCGGCAGCGACCCCGCCGCCGTCGCCGCCGTCACCCAGCGCATGCTGATCGTCTCCGACGCGCCCCACCACACGCGTCTCAAGCGGGCGCTGTACCAGGCGTTCGGGCCCCAGCAGATGCCGAAGATGGAGGCCCTCGTCGAGACGGTCGTCGGGGAGCTGGTGGCCGAGGCCGCCGATCAGGACGAACTGGACTTCATCGATCTCGCCAAGCAGCTTCCCAACCGGGTGGTCTGCGCCATGATGGGCATCCCGCGGGCCGACTGGTCCTGGATCGGGGCGCTCACCACCGACGCCTTCGACTCCCCGGACGAGAGCGTGCGCAGCAGCGCGCACTCCGAGATCTTCCTCTACTTCATCGAACTCCTCGGTGAGCGCCGGGCCCGCCCCGGCGACGACCTGGTGAGCCAGATCGCCCACGACACCCTCGTCGACGAGGGCGACGGCACCGAACGGCCGCTCAGCGACGAGGAGATCGTCTTCAACTGCAACGGCGTGCTGTCCGGCGCCAACGAGACCACCCGCTACTCCGCCGCCGGCGCGGTGCACATGTTCGCGCAGCTGCCCGAACAGTGGGACCTGCTGCGCGGCCTCGGCGCCGCCGGAATCGCCCCGGCCGTCGAGGAGATCCTGCGCTGGACCACGCCCGGCGTGCACGCCCTGCGCACCGCTGTCCGCGACACCGAGATCAACGGGACGCCCATCGCCGCCGGCGACCGGGTCACGCTGTGGAACGTCTCCGCCAACCGCGACGAGGACGTCTTCACCGACCCGCACAGCTTCCGGGTCGACCGGCGCCCCAACCGGCATGTCGCCTTCGGCCACGGCCGCCACCTCTGCCTCGGGGCCCGGCTGGCCCGCTTCGAACTCGGCGCCCTGCTCATCGAGATGCTGGACCGGTTCGACGGCTTCGAACTGACCGGTCCCGCCCTGTTCAACTCGTCCAACTTCACCTGGGGGATCAGAAGTCTCCCGGTACGGCTGCTGCGCAGCCGAGCCTTCGCACAGGCAGAAAGGGCCGCGCTGTGACCACCGCACTGATCGACTTCAACCGGACCGACACCGACTTCCCCGCCACCGGCTACCCCGAGCTGCTGGCCGAGCAGGCCGCCCGCACCCCGAGCGCTCCCGCCCTCGTCCAGGGCGAACGTTCCTGGACGTACGCGGAGCTGGAGGCCGAGACCAACCGGCTGGCCCACGCGCTGATCGCGCGCGGCGCGGCACCCGGCGAGCGGATCGGCCTGTGCTACCCGCGCAGCGCCGACTACGTCATCGGGTCCCTGGCCGTCCTCAAGTCGGGCGCCGCGATCGTCGCCCTCGACCCGGTCAACCCCGACGACCGGCTCGCCGCGATGATCGCCGACGCCGCGCCGCTGCTCGTCCTCACCCCGGCGGCCGTCGCCCCCCGGATGCCCGAGGGCGTGGCCCTGGCCGAGGTCGCCACCGAAGGCCGCGGCCGACCGGAGACGCCGACCGGCGTCGCCACCGGCCCCGACACGGTCAGCCACCTCATCTACACGTCCGGATCCACCGGCACCCCGAAGGCCGTCCTGGAACGGCACGGCGCCCTGACCAACCTCGTCCACTGGACCGCCCGCGCCTACGGGGTGCGCCCAGGCGACCGCGCGTCGTGGATGTCCACGCCCGGATTCGCCGTACAGATCATGGAGTGGCTGCCGTACCTGCCGGTGGGCGCGGCGATCCACATCCCCGAGGCCGGTCAGGCCCAGACCCCGGAGCAGATCCGCGACTGGCTCGCCGCCGAGCGGATCACGCACACCATGCTCGTCGCCGCACTCGCCGAACCCGTGTGGGGCCTCGACTGGCCGGCGGACACCGCGCTGCGCATCCTGGTGACCACGGCCGAGCGGGTGCACAGCTGGCCGCCCGTCGACACACCCTTCCGGGTCGTCATGACCTACGGCACCACCGAGACCACCAACGTCCTCACCTGCCTCGACCTCGGCGCCGGCGTCGACTTCACCAGCCAGGCCACCCCCGAGGAGATCCGCGCCACCCGCCAGGTCCCCGTCGGCGTGCCCATCGCCAACATGCGCGTGCACCTGCTGGACGAGCAGGACCGCCCGGTCGCCGACGGTGAGGTCGGCCGGCTCCACGTCTCCGGCGCCGGAGTCGCCGCCGGGTACCACGGCCGCCCCGAACTCACCGGCTCCACGTTCCGTACCGGCGTCGTCCCCGGTGACCCCCACCCGGTGCTCTACGACACCGGCGACCTCGCCCGCCGCCGCGAGGACGGGGCCGTCGAGCTCCTCGGCCGCTCCGACGCCCAGGTCAAGATCCGCGGCTTCCGCGTCGAACTCGGCGAGGTCGAGACCCACGTGGCCCGCCTCGACGGCGTCGCCGAGGCCGTCGTCGTCACCCACGAGCGCGCAGCGAACGACAAGCGGCTCGTCGCCTACGTCTCCGCCGAGGGTGACGCGGCCCCCGACCCGGCCGGGATCCGGGCCGCCGTGGCCCGCACCCTGCCCTACTACATGGTCCCCGCCACCGTCGTCGTCCTGCCCGCGCTGCCCCGCCTGCCCAACGGCAAGGTCGACCGGCGCAGCCTGCCCGAGCCGCCCGACTCCCGCGAGACCGTCAGCGCCGGGTACGAACCCCCGCGCAACGAGATCGAGGACGGCCTGGTGCGCCTGTGGGCCGAGGCGTTCCGCACCGACGGCGTCGGCATCCACGACAACTTCTTCGAGCTCGGCGGCCACTCGCTGCTCGCGTTCCAGCTGATCGACGAGATCCGCCGCCGCTACGGCGTCGAACTCAGCCTCTCCGACCTGTCGTCCTGCCCGACCGTCGCCGAGCTCGGCACCCTCATCGTCACCGAACGAAGCGCCGGTCGCGGCGAGTTCGGCGGCCTGGCCGCGATCGTCCCCGACCCGGACGCCCGCTTCGAGCCCTTCCCGCTCACCGAGAGCCAGCAGGCCCTGTGGATCGGCCGGGGGGGACTGGTCGAACTCGGCAACGTCGGCTGCCACGGCTACTTCGAGTGGGACAGCGAGAACCTCGACATCGCCCGCTTCGAGGGCGCCTGGCGACGGCTCGTCGAGCGCCACGACGCGCTGCGCACCCGCATCCTGCCGAACGGCACCCAGCAGGTCTACGCGGAGATCCCCGACTACGACATCCCGGTCACCGACCTCGGCGCACTGGACCAGACCTCGCGCGAGCGGGAACTGCTGGCCCTGCGCGAGCAGTTGTCGCACCAGGTGCTCGACGCCGACGGCTGGCCGCTGTTCGACGTGCGGATCAGCCTGCTCGGCGGCGGGCGCGCCCGCATCCATCTCTGCCTCGACTTCCTCGTGGCCGACGCCTGGAGCTACTTCCAGGTCCTCGTCCCGGACCTGGTCGCCTACTACACCGAGCCCGGCACCGAGCTGGCGCCGCTGGAGCTGACGTTCCGCGACTACGTGCTGGCCGTCGGGAACTCGCTGCGCGACAGCGAGCTCTACCGCCGATCCGAGTGGTACTGGCGCGACCGCCTCGCCACCCTGCCGCCGGCCCCGCAGCTCCCCGAGCGTCCGGCGGACGCCCCCGAGCTGCCCGTCCGCTTCGAACGCCTCAGCCACGTCGTGCCCGCCGAGCTGTGGAACCGTATCCAGGAGCGTGCCGGCGACCGCAAGGTCACCGCGTCCGGCGTACTCGCCGCCGCCTACGCCGAGGTCCTCGGCAACGCCGGCGGACAGGCCCGATTCACGATCAACTTCCCCCTCTTCAACCGGCTTCCGCTGCACCCGCAGGTCAACTCGCTGCTCGCGGACACCACGACCACCCTGCTGCTCGCCGTCGAACAGCAGGACACCACGTTCACGGGACGCGCCCAGGCCGTGCAGCGCCGCCTGTGGGCCGACCTGGAGCACCGCTACTTCAGCGGCGTCCAGGTGCTGCGCGAGCTGACCAAGCTGCGCGGCTCGCTCGCGCCCGCCATGCCCGTGGTGATGACGAGCCTCGCCGGCCACCCGCCGCAGTACGAGGAGACCGAACTGGGCGTGCCGGTGTACGGGATCTCCCAGACCCCCCAGGTCTCGCTGGACTTCCAGGTCTTCGAGAAGGCCGGCGGCCTCACGTTCAACTGGGACCACCTGCCCGCGGTCTACCCCGACGGACTGATCGAGTCGATGTTCCACGAGTTCGTCGCGCTGCTGGAGGCACTCGGCGAGGACGAGGTCTGGGAGCGCTTCTCGCCGCCGCCCGGCGAGGAGAGCACGGCCGCCGAGCCCGTCGAGGAGCGCGACACCGGCGACGCCTGGGAGCGGTACTGGGCCGGTATCGAACGCACCGGCCGCGGCGGCGACGTCATCTGGGACGCCGACAGCGGCGAGGAGTTCCAGTGGCTGCTCGGCCAGGCCCGCAAGCACTTCGGCAGCGACCTGCCGGTCATCGACCTCGGCTGCGGCAACGGCCGCTACAGCCGTGAACTCGCGCCGCACTACCCGCACGTGGTCGGCGTGGACGTCTCCGCCAGCGCCATCGAGCACGCCGTCCGCGAGGCGCGGGCGGAGGGGGTGACGAACGTCGAGTACCTCGCCGTCGACATGACCGACACCGAGCAGGCCGCCGCGCTGGGCGAGGGCCCGTACAACATCTTCGTCCGCGGCGTCTTCCACGTCCTCGACAGCGCGGCCCGGGCACGGCTCGCGACGGTCGCCGGCCGGCTGCTGGGCCCCGACGGGGTGCTGATCATCCACGAGCCCGACTACTCCAGCAACTCCTTCGGATACCTCGGCTTCGTCGGCGGCAAGCGCGGCAGGGCCGAGGACCTGGTCGGACCGCTGGAGGCGGCCGGCGTGCGCCACTCGAACCGCTTCACCCGCCCCGAACTCACCGCCGCCTTCCCGGCGGACGACTGGGAGATCCTGGACGACGAGGCGATCCAGCTGCATGCCATCGACCCGCAGTCGGACGCGGACGCGCTCCTGCTGCCGGGGTACTACGCGGTGCTGCGCCGCAGGCGCTGATCACCGCGGTCACGCCGGGCGGGCGGACCGGGAGATCCCGGCCGCCGCCGGCGACGTACGGGGGCCGCTGACCCGTGCGGAGCCGGACCGGCCGGTGCCCTGCGCCCCCACCGCGGACCGGACGTCCCGCCCGCATACCCGTCAGGCTCCGCGCCGCCCGCCTGCTCCGGCGGCCGGCGCGGAGCCTGACCGTCGTGCGGAGCGCCCGCCGGTGCGCGCGCCCGGGGCCGGCGGCCGTCCGGCCGAGGCGCCCGGCCCGGTCCGCCGGCAGGGCCGGCGCGTCACGGACCGGTCCGCGCGAGGCGTGCCCGGCCGTGCCGCGGCCCGCGAACACGTGCCGCCCCGGGGCGGTGTCCGATGAACGATCTCGGTGAAAGACTGAGGGACTGTGGAACGACGAACTGCCGACCGGCTGCTCAGAGCACACGCACAGGCGATCGGGGGGCGGGTCCGCGAGACGACGGTCTCCGCCGCCCTGAACCGGGTCCTCGCCGTCCAGGCGCAGGACCTCGCGGCGGCCGGCCTCGGCCTGCGCGCCCGCGTCCGGGGCCTGACCGCCGACGACGTCCGGCACGCCACCGACACCGAACGCAGCGCCGTTCGCGGCTGGTTCATGCGCGGCACGCTGCAACTCGTCCCGGCGGCCGACGCCCGCTGGCTGCTCGGCCTCTTCGGCCCCGTCTACCTGGCGCTCGCCGCCCGCCGCCTGCGCGAACTCGGTCTCGACGAGGCCCTGTGCGAACGGGCGGCGAAGCTGATCGTCAGCGCCGTCGACGGCGAGGGCCCGCTCACCCGGGCCGAACTCACCGAGCGCCTGGGCACCCTGGGCGTCGAGTCCAAAGGCCAGTCCGCCTTCCACCTGATCCGCCGGACCGCGCTGTCCGGACTGATCTGCCACGGGCCCCAGCGCGCCGGTGAGGCCACCTTCGTCCTGCTCGACGACTGGCTGCCGGCCTCCGGCCCGCCGCCCCTCACCGGGTCCGCCGCCGTCACCGAACTCGCCCGGCGCTATCGCGCCGCCCACGGGCCCAGTGACGTCGAGGACTTCGCGCAGTGGTCGGGGCTGCGAACGACCGTCTGCAAAAGCGCCTGGGCCGCCGTCGGCGCACCGGCGTGGGAGGACGCCGGCGAAATCCCGCAAGGAGACGTGCGGTTGCTTCCGGCGTACGACAATTACCTCGTCGGATACCGGCGCAGGGACCTGTCGGTGCCCGCCGAGCACGAGCGCCGCGTCTGGCCGGGCGGCGGCATCATCCGCGCCACCGTCGTGGTCGACGGCTGGGCGGTCGGCACCTGGTCGGGCGGCCGGCGCGGCGCCGAGCCGGTGGTGGAGCCCTTCGCCGGGAACGAGCCGCTCGACGCCGCGGTCTCGGCGGAGATCGCCCGGGAGAGCGCCGACATCGCACGCTTCTACAACGCTTCTCATACCCAGTCCATCACCGGTCCCCAATAGCCCGGATCCGTAACCGGTCGCTAACCGCCCCTCCATAGCGTCAGTGCCGTCCGACAATTCCGTCCCCAACCAGAAAAGGGCGTCGACATGGCACTCGGTCGGCATTCCGATTTCAATCGTCTGTGGTTCGGGCAGACCGTCAGCAACTTCGGCGACAAGATCTCACTGCTCGCACTACCGACCCTCGCGGTCGTCTTTCTCGACGGAGGAGCGTTCGAGGTCGGCGTCCTCGGCGCACTGCGCTTCCTCCCGTTCCTGCTGCTGGCCCCGGTCGCCGGACTGGTCGCGGACCGGGTCTCGCGCCGTACGGTCATGATCGTGGCCGACCTTGGCCGCTTCGTGGCGCTGGGCTCGATCCCGCTGGCCTTCGCGTTCGACTCGGTCACCATGACCCACGTCTACATCGCGGCCGGCGCCACCGGTGTCCTGACCACCTTCTTCGAGGTCTCGTACCAGTCGTGGCTGCCGCAGCTCATCGGCACCGAGAACCTGGTCGAGGGCAACACCAAGCTCCAGATCAGCCGCAGCGTCGCCGAGGCCGTCGGCGCCGGCGCCGGCGGCGCGCTGATCCAGCTGCTCGGAGCGGCGCGCGCCATCACCGCGGACGCGTTCACCTTCCTCGTGTCGCTCGTCGCCCTGCTGCTCATCCGGCACCGGGACAGCCGGGCGCGGCTGGAGGAGACGAAGGCGTCCGCCAAGGCCGAGATGAAGGAGGGCCTGAAGACCCTCTTCGGCAACCCCGTCCTGCGCGGACTGTTCACCGCCAACGTCGTGGTCAACCTCGGCGCCGCCATGGGTGACGCCCTGCTGATCGTGTACGCGTACAAGGTGCTCGACCTGAGCCCCGGCCAGGTCGGTGCGGCCTTCGCCGTGATGTCCGTCTTCGTCATCGTCGGCGCGGTGCTGTCCGAGCAGGTCACCAAGGTGCTCACGGTGGGCCGCACGCTGGTCCTGACCGCCGTCGTGCTGGGCGCCGGCTACATCCTGGTGCCGACGGGCGGCGCGGTCGCCGGATTCGTCGGGCTGATCGTGGTCCAGGCCGTCATCGGCTTCGTGTCCCCGATGTTCGACATCCATGTCCTCAGCCTGGTCCAGGGCATCACGCCGAACGAGCAGATGGGCCGCGTCAGCGGTGCCGCTCTGTCGGCCGTCTACGGCGCCCTGTCCCTCGGCTACTTCGCCGGCGGCGCGCTGGGCGAGGCGTTCGGCCTCACCGCGGCCCTGGCCGTCGCCGGAGCCGTCACCATCGTCGGCGGCCTGACGCTGCTGGGCGGCCCGGTCGCCGCCATCAAGGAGATGCCCGGGGCCGACGCTCCCGCCGAAGGCGCCGAAGGCACCGAGCCGGTGGCGGGCGACGCCAAGGTCGGCGCCTAGGCCGACCCGGAGTCGTCGGAGCGGGTGCCGCCCCAACCGGCACCCGCTCCGCACCACACCGCGCACCGCCGCCCCCACCGGGGCGGCCCGCCGGGCCCACCGCACACCGCGGGCGCGGCCCGCACGCGGCGTACCGCCCCGCACCACCTTTCGTGAACGACCCGCACCACGGGGGCACCTCGGCACCGAAGCGGCCCCACCCGCGCGCGTCGCCCGAGACAGGGGCGTCACCCCCGGCCGCGGGGGCGCTCCGCGCCCCACTCGCCGTATTCCTCTTCCTTCAGACCGCACGGAGGCACAAGGTGAGCGAGTCCCTCGCCGAACGCATAGCCGCACTGCCGAAGAACCGCAGGGCACTGTTCCAGGCCCTCGCGGGCCGCGGCGGAGGGCGCGGCGCCGTACGGGAGGACCCCGAACCGGCGCCACGGGACCCCTCCGAGGCGCCGGTGCTCTCCTTCGCCCAGCGCCGCCTGTGGTTCATCGACCAGCTGCAGCCCGGAAGCCCCGCCTACAACGTCCCGGTCGCCACCCGCATCCGCGGCCCCCTCGACGTGCCGGCCCTGCACGGCGCGCTCCAGGACGTGGTGGACCGCCACGAGATCCTGCGCACCGTCTACCGGGACGTGCCCGGCGCCGCCGAGGCCGAGCCCCACGTGCTGCACGGCTTCCGGCTGCCCATGCCGGTGAGCGACCTGCCGGACGAGGCCGCCGTCCGGGCGTTCTACGACGCGGACGCCGCGGCGCCGTTCGACCTCGCCGGCTCCGTGCCGCTGCGCGCCTCGCTCGCCCGCATCGGCGCCGACGACCACGTCCTCGTCCTCAACCTGCACCACATCGTCACCGACGGCTGGTCGATGCGGCTGCTCTACACCGAACTCGAGCGCGCGTACGCGGCGCGCGTCGGAGCGGCGGCCGAGCCGCTCACCCACCTCGCCCTCCAGTACGCCGACTTCGCCGCCTGGCAGCGCCGCCGCATCAGCGGCGAACGCCTGGAGAAGCTCACCGGCTTCTGGCGGGAGGAACTCAGCGGCGCCACCCCCGTGGACCTGCCCACCGACCGGCCCCGCCCGCCCGTCTTCGGCCATGCGGGAGCCTCCCGCTACATCGACCTGCCGCCACGCCTCATCGCGCGGCTGCGCGAGTTCGGCAAGTCGGAGGGCGCCACCCTCTACATGACGATGCTCGCCGGCTTCGCCGCCACGCTTCGCCGCTGGACCGGCCAGGAGGACATCGTCGTCGGCACCTCCGTCTCCGGCCGCGACCACCCCGCCTTCAGCGACCTCGTCGGGTTCTTCGTCAACACGCTGCCGCTGCGCATCAGGACGGGCGGCGACCCGGGCTTCGCGGAACTCGTCCGCTCCACCCGGCAGACCACGCTCCAGGCGTACGCGCACCAGGAACTGCCCTTCGACCTGATCGTCGACGCGCTCGGGCTGCCGCGCGACCCCAGCCGCCCGCCGCTCACCTCCGTGATGTTCCTGCTGGACGAGACCCCGGACACCGCGCCCGGCCTCGCCGGACTCGACACCGAGCCCATCGACTTCTCCTCCCGCGCCACCAAGTACGACCTGATGATCAGCGTCCACGACACGGGCAGCGCCGTCCGCGCCCTCGTGGAGTACCCCACCGCACTCTTCGACGCCCCGACCGTCGACCGGCTGCTCGGCCACTTCCTGACCACCCTGGAAGCAGCCGTCGCCGTGCCCGACGTGCCGATCTCCACCCTGCCGCTGCTCACCGGCGCCGAGCGCCGCACGGCCCTCGACGACTGGAACGCCACCCGCGCGCCGTTCCCGCAGGACGCCTGCCTCCACCACCTGTTCGAGGAGCACGCGGACCGGCGCCCCGACTCGGCGGCCGTCGTCTGCGGCGGACTCGGCGGCTGGACCGTCACCTACCGGGAGCTGGAGGAACGGGCCAACCGCCTGGCCCACCACCTGGCCGAGGCGGGCGCCGGACCGGACCGGACCGTCGCCCTGTGCCTGCGCCGCGGACCGGGGCTCGTCACCGCGATCCTCGCCGTCCTCAAGGCCGGCGCCGCCTACGTGCCCCTCGACCCCGAGTACCCCGCCGAGCGCCTGGGCCTGCTGCTGCGCGACGCCGCTCCGCCGATCGTCGTCTCCGACTCGGAGCTCATCGGTCGCCTCCCGCTGGGCCCCGACACCGTCCGCGTCCTGCTCGACACCGACCGGCCGGTGCTCGAGACGCTCCCCGCGACCCGGCCGGCGGTCCCCGTCACCTCCCGCGACCTGGCGTACGTCATCTTCACCTCGGGTTCCACCGGCACCCCCAAGGGCATCGCGCTGGAGCACCGCGGTGTGGTCAACAACCTGCTCGACCTCAACCGCTCCTACGGCATAGGCCCCGCGGACGCGGTCCTCGCACTGTCCTCGCCGAGCTTCGACATGAGCGTGTACGAGACCCTCGGCATGCTCGCCGCGGGCGGCACCCTCGTCCTGCCCGACCCCGCCGCCGCCAAGGACCCCGCCCACTGGGCCGACCTGATCGAGCGTCACGGCGTCACCGTGTGGAACTCCGCGCCCGCCCTGCTGGGGCTTCTCCTCGACCAGCTCGAGCACGCGGGCGGCCCCGCCCTGCCGAGGCTGCGCACCGCGTTCCTCGGCGGGGACTGGATCCCCGTCACCCAGCCCGACCGGCTCCGCGCCTTCGCCCCCGGGCTGGCGTTCGCCGCGCTCGGCGGCGCGACCGAGGCATCGATCCACTCCCTGGAGTACCGGGTCGGGCGGGTGGACCCGAGCTGGACGAAACTCCCGTACGGCCGGCCCATGGCCAACCAGCGCGCCTACGTCCTCGACCCCGCCGACCGGCTGGTGCCCGTGGGCGTACCCGGCGAACTGCACCTCGGGGGAGTCGGACTGGCACGCGGCTACCTGAACCGGCCGGAGCTGACCGCGGAGAAGTTCGTCCACGTCGAGCTCGAACCCGGCCGCACCGAACGGCTTTACCGCACCGGCGACCTCGCTCGCTACCGGCCCGACGGCACCGTCGAACTCCTCGGCCGCACCGACTTCCGCATCAAGCTCAACGGGCTGCGCATCGAGCCCGGCGAGGTGGAGAGCGCCCTGCGCGAGCGGCCCGGGGTCCGTGAGGCCGTCGTCGTCGCCCGCCAGGGCGCCGGCTCGGCGCGCCTGATCGGCTACGTCGTCCCCGAGGACGGGGCCGCCCCGGACCCGGCCGCCCTGCGCGGAGCGCTGGGAACCGTGCTCCCGCCGCACTGCGTGCCCGCTGAACTCGTCGTCCTGGACCGGCTGCCGCTCAGCCCCAACGGCAAGGTCGACCGCAAGGCCCTGCCCGAGCCGCGCGCCGCGCGGCCCGCCCTGGCCGGCGGGGGCGTTCCCGGCTCCGTCGCCCCGGCTGCCGGGACTGCAAGCGCTGCCGCCGGAGCCGTAGCCGGTTCGCCCGGCTCCGCCGCCACGGCACCCGTGGCGGGACCGGCCGCAGGCGGGCCGGCAACCGGAACCGAAAGCGACGCCGCAGGCGACCCCGTCGCACAACGCGTCGCCGCCGTCTGGGCCGAGGTCCTGGGCCTCGCGATCGTCGGGCCCGACGACGACTTCTTCGCCCTCGGCGGCGACTCCTTCGCCGCCGTCCGCGCGGTGCGGGCCGTCGCCGAGGCGATCCCGCAGGCGCACGCCCTGCGCGTCGTCGACCTGTTCAGCAACCCCACCCCGGCCGGCCTGGCGGCCCGCGCCGCGGAACTCGGCGGGGACGCCGCCGACGGCCCGGCCCCGCACCGGCTCCTGCACCGGCTGTCCCCGCGGTCCGCCGAGGGCCCCGCCGCGCTCACCCTCGTCTGCTTCCCGCACGGCGGCGGCGACGCCATCGCCTACCAGCCGCTGGCGTCCCACCTCCCGCCCCACATCGAGCTGCTGGCCGTCTCCCCTCCGGGACACGACCCGCTCAAGCCCGGCCCCATGCTCCCCGTCGGTGAGTTCGCCGAACTCGCCGCCCGCGAGATCGCCCGGACGGTCACCGGACCGTTCGCCGTCTACGGCCACTGCGCCGGTGTCGTCTCCGCCCTGGAGACCACCCGCGTCCTGGAGCGCGACGGCCTGCGGCCGGTCGCCCTCCACCTCGCCGCCGCACTCCCCGAGGAGGACCCCGAGTACGCGCTGGAGATGGAACGCGTCTCCAGCGACGACGACCTCGTCGGCTACCTCACCGCCATGGACGGCTTCGACGGCGTCCTCGACGACAGCGATCTGACGGCCGTGCTCCGGATGGTCCGGCACGACATGACCGAGGCCGCCCGCTTCTTCGCCCGTACGCCCGACGGCTACGCACCCCCTCTCGTCACCCCGCTCACCTGCGTCGTCGGCGACGCCGACGACGCGACCGAGGGCTACGAACAGGGCCACCGCGCCTGGGGCCGCTACGCCCGCGACCTGCGGCTCGCCGTCATCCCCGGCGGCCGCCACTACTTCGCCAAGCACCTGCCCGACCGGCTCGCCGCGCTGCTGGCCGACCTGCACCGCAACGGAGGAACCCATGTCTGACCTCGCCGAACGGCTCGGCCGGCTGCCCCAGGGACAGCGCTCCCGGCTGCTGGGCCGGATGCGCAACCAGATGACCGCCGCCGTGGGTCACCGCAACGAGCTCAAGCGCATCGACCACGGACCCCGTTCCCGTGCCTCCTTCCAGCAGGAACAGATGTGGTTCGTCGACCGGCTGGGCGCGGGGAAGGCCCGCAACAACATAGCCCTGGCGATACGCCTCGACGGCCCGCTCGACCGCGCCGCCCTCCACGAGGCGCTGGGCGCGGTCGTCGCCCGCCACCAGGTGCTGCACAGCAAGCTCGTCGAGGTCGACGGCGTGCCCTGGCAGGAGCCCGTGCCCGGCTTCGTCCTCGGCGTGCAGACCAGCGACTTCGGCGACAGCGACGACCCCGACCGCGACCTCGCCGAACTCACCGCCTCCTGCGCGGCGGCCCCCTTCGACCTCGCCGAGGCGCCGCCCGTCCGTGCCCACCTCGTACGCCTCGCCGACGACCGGCACATCCTGCTGTGGGTCGTCCACCACGTCGTCTGGGACCCGGGCTCCACCCGCATCTTCACCGAGGAACTCACCGCCGGATACGCCGAGGCCGCGCAGGGCAAGCGCCCCGAGGCAGGCGAACTCGCCGTGCAGTACGCCGACTTCGCCGCCTGGCAGCGCGCCAAGCTGGAACACCCCGAGCACCGGAGGGCGCTGGCCGACAAATGGCGCCAGCTGCTCGCGGGCGCCGAGGCCACCGAGGTCATGCCCGACCACCCGCGCACGCCCGAGACGCGCGGCGACGGCCGCGGCCTGTCGCTGACCCTGGAACAGGAGCTGCTCGACCGGCTGAACGCGGTGGCCGAGAGCTCCGACACCACCGTCTTCACCACGCTCCTCGCCGCCTTCAACGCGCTGCTGCGGCACTGGACGCACACCGAGGACGTCGTCGTCGGCACGGCGAGCGCCTCCCGCCCGCACCCCGACCTGGAGCGCGTCATCGGCTGCTTCGTGCAGATGATCACCCTGCGCACGGAGGTCGGTGACACCCTCACCTTCCGCGAGCTGGTCGCCCGCACGGCCGGCACCGTGATGGACGCCTTCACCAACAGCGAGCTGCCGTTCGAGCAGGTCGTCGACGCCGTCCGCCCCGTCCGCGACCCGCTGCGGCACCCGCTGTTCCAGATCGAGTTCACCTCGCTCGGCCGCTGGGGCACGCGGACGGCCGAGGCCGCCGGGGTCGAGCTCGCCGTCGAGCAACTGCACGACGGTGCCGCCAAGTTCGACATGAGCTTCCTCGTCGGCGAGAACGACGGCCTGGAGCTGTCCCTGGAGTACAACACCTCCCTCTACCGGCACGGCACCGCCTCCGCGCTGCTGACCGCCTTCCGGCGCGTCATCGAGCAGGTGGCCCAGAACCCCGACATGCAGATCGGCGAGCTCAGCCTCGTCGAGGAGCCCGCCGCCTCCCGGCACGCCCGCGAGCTGTCCCGCGGCGGACCGCTCGACGAGGCCGCCTGGACCACCACCCTCGACCGGGCCTTCCGCGAGCGCGCCACCGTCCGGCCCGACGCCGTCGCCGTCCGCCACGGCGCCACGACGCTCGACTACGCGGCCCTGGACCGCTGGTCGGAGGCCATCGCCCACCGCCTGCGCGACCGCGGCGTGCGGCACGGCGACCCGGTCGCCGTCTGCCTCGGCCGGGGCCCCGCCGCCGTCGCCGGACTGCTCGGCATCCTCAAGGCCGGCGCGCACTACGTGCCCGTCGACCCCACCGCGCCCGCCGACCGCACCAGGACCGTGCTCTCCGACGCCGGGGTGCGCCACGCCCTCGTCGACGACGCCACCGAGCTGCCCCTGCCGCTGGAACGCGTCACGGCCGGCGCCACCGCTCCCGTGCGCGACGTGCCGTCCCTGCCGCCGACGTCGGCCCCCTCCGACCTCGCCTACGTCCTCTACACCTCGGGCAGCAGCGGCACCCCCAAGGGCGTGATGATCGAACACCGCTCGGTCACGCACTTCTCCCGCACCATCGCCCGGGCGTACGAGATCGGCACCGCCGACCGCGTGCTCCACTTCGCCCCGCTCACCTTCGACGTCTCCGTCTTCGAGGTCTTCACGACCCTGCTCGCCGGCGGGGAGCTGGTCATCGCCACCGACGAGGAGCGCCGCGACCCGGCCCTGCTCCAGACCCGCATGCGCGAGGACGGGGTGACCGTCGCGGAGCTGCCGCCCGCGCTGCTGCCCCTCCTCGACCAGGCGGGGCTGCCCGCCCTGCGCCTGGTGTCCGTCGGCGGCGAGGCGTTCCCCGGCAGGCTGGTCGCCGAATGGACCGCGGGGGAGCGCCGGTTCGTCAACGGGTACGGACCCACCGAGGCCACCGTCGCCGTCACCCTCATGGACTGCACCGGCAGCTACGACCGCAACCCGCCCATCGGCCGGCCCATGCCGGGCCACCAGGCGTTCGTCCTCGACGACCGGCTGCGCCCGGTGCCGCCCGGGGTGCCCGCCGAACTGTGCGTCGCCGGTCCCGGCGTCGCACGCGGCTACCTGGGCCGGCCCGAGCTGACCGCCGAGCGCTTCGTCACCAACCCCTACGCCGACGGCCCCGAGACCGAGCGCCTCTACCGCACCGGGGACCTGGTGCGCTGGCTGCCGGGAGGCAACCTGGAGTTCCTCGGCCGCACCGACCGCCAGGTCAAGCTGCGCGGACACCGCATCGAACCGGGCGAGGTCGAGGCCGTGCTGATGAGCCACCCGCGCGTCCAGCAGGCCGTCGCCCTCGCCCAGCCCGCCGCGGGCGGCGACAAGATGCTCGCCGCGTACGTCACCGTCGAACAGGTCGGCGCGTACGCCTCCGAGGTCGTCGACGCCGAAGTGCTGCGTGCCTACGCCGCCTCACGGCTGCCCGGCTACATGGTCCCCGTGGTCGTCGTGCTGGACGAGCTGCCGCTCACCCGGCACGGCAAGGTCGACGTGTCCGCGCTGCCGCTGCCCGTCGGCCACGCCACCGCCGGGGGCACCCCGCCCCGCGACGAGATCGAGGAGCAGATCTGCCGGGACATCCTCACGCCGCTGCTGGAGTGGTCGAGCCCCGACGTCGAAGGCGACTTCTTCGCGCTCGGCGGCAGCTCGCTCCAGGCGACCATCGTCGTCTCGCGGGTCCGCGCCGTCTTCGGCATCGACATCGCGCTCGCCGACTTCTTCGGCCGCCCGACCGTCGCCGGCCTCGCCGACCTCGTCCGCGCCGCGCAGGCCGAGGCGGCCGGCGAACAGGACCGGCTGCTGGCGGTCTTCGACCAGATAGAGAACATGTCCGACGAGGAGGCCGCCGCCCTGCTCAGGTCCCTGCAGAACCCGGACGGCGCGTGATGACCTCTCCCGCGGACGCGGGCGTCGACCAGGCGCTCGCCGCCCTCCCGGAGTCCAGACGCGAACTGGCCCGCATGCTGCTGGCCGCCCGGCGCCCCGTCCCCGCCCGGCCGGCCCCGCGCTCCGGCGCGGGGCCGGTCCCGGCCACCGCCCTCCAGGCCCGGCTGCGGCGACGCGAGCACGTCCGGCCGGGCGCGGGCACCGGATCGCACGCGGTGCGGCTCACCGGACGCCTCGACCCCGGCCGACTGCGGGACGCGCTCACCGGCGTGCTCGCCCGCCACGAGGCACTGCGCTGCCGGATCACGGACGCCCCCGACGGCGGCCGCCCGCAGCTGACGGTGGCCGACGAGCCCGCCCTGCGGCTGACGCTGACGGACCTCACCGACCGCACGCCCGCCGAGCGGGAGGACGCCGTACGGCGTGCGGTCACCGAGAGCGCCGGGACCGCGCTGTCCCTGGAGACCGGCGAGACCAGCGCCTTCCGGCTGCTGACCCTCGGTCCCGAGGAGCACGTGCTGATCCTCGCCTCGCACCTCGCGGTCTTCGACGGCTGGTCGTCCGGGGTGTTCCTCACCGACCTCGCGGCCGGCTACCGGGACGGCGGGGTCGCCCTCGCCCCACCGGAACTGCAGTTCCCCGACTACGCGGACTGGCAGCGGCGCTGGCTCGCGTCCCCCGACGGCGCCGCCGAACTGGAGCGGCGACGGGCCGCTTTCGCCGGCGTCCCGGCGGCGCCCCGAGCCGAGGGCGGCTTCGAGCGCGGGTATCTGCCGGTGCGTATGGAGCGCGGGCCCGGCAGCCCGCTCGACGCCGGACTCGCCCTCGGCGCCGCCGAGGGGGCAACCCCCTTCATGACGCTCCTCGCGGCTCTCGCGGTGGTCATCGCCCACCGCGACGGCGGCACCGACGTCGTCGTCGGCACCCCGACCGCGGGCCGCTTCGCCACCCATCTCGAAGGCGCCGTGGGCCAGTTCACCACCGTGGTCCCGATCAGGATCGACCTGTCGGGCGATCCGTCCTTCACCCAGCTGCTGCACCGCACCCGCGCCGCGGTGGCCGACGCCCTCGGACACCAGCGGCTCCCCGTCGACGAGCTCTTCACCGACGGGACCCAGCCCTACAGCGTCCTGTTCGCCCTCCACAACTACCCGGCCGTGCCCTTCGGCCTGCCCGGAATCGAGGTGAGCCAGCTGCCCGGACCCCCCGCACGCCACCTGGAGCTCTACAGCCCCGACCCGGCCGCCACCCTGGCCTGCGTCGGCCTGGTCGAACGCGACGGCGAGATCGGCGGAACAGCCGAGTTCAACCGCCGGGCCGCCGCGCCCGAGGACGTGACCGCGCTGCTCACCGGCATCGAGGACGTCCTCAGGCACGCCGCCGCATCACCCGCCGCCCCCGGGATCATCACCCGCTAGCCAGCCCCTGGGAGTATCCGTTGCTCACCACCGAGTTCTACCGGGCGCCCGCCGACTGCGGGCTCGTCCGTTCCGGCGACGGCGTGCCCCGTACGCCCATGCGCGCCCTCCGCGAGGAGATCCACGACGTCCTGGTGTCCGCACCGGTCGCCGCGGCCCGGCGCACCCGCGACCCCCGCCCCGTCCACAGGGCACTCGGCGAGGCCGGTCTGCTCGCCCCGCAGTGGCCCGAGGAGTACGGCGGCCGAGGAGTCAGCCAGGTCGCCGCCGCCGTGCTCGTCGAGGAACTGGCGATGCACGACGTGCCCGACCTGCTGCACACGCTGACCGTACAGATCGTCGGCTCCACCCTGCTCAACGTCGCGAGCCCCGCGATGAAGGCCCGGCACCTGCCCGGCTTCGCGGCCGGGACCGCCTTCGGCTGCGTGCTCTTCAGCGAGCCGCAGGCCGGATCCGACCTCAACATCCTCTCCACCCGGGCCGTTTCCGAAGGGAACGGCGGCTACAAGCTGTACGGCACCAAGGTCCACTCGCTGTTCGCGGGACTCGCCGACTACGGACTGTGCCTTGCCCGCGGCGAGGACGACGCCTTGAGTCTGTTCCTGGTCCCGCTCGCCCAGGAGGGGGTCACGATCAGAGCCGTTCCCGGCATCGGGGACGACGCCTTCCACGAGGTCACCCTCGACGGCGTGGCCGTCACAGCCGACGACGTGGTCGGCTCGATCGGCCAGGGCTGGGCCATCGTCGTCAAGACCCTCGCCTTCGAGCGCACCGGCCTCGACTACTACGTCAAGGCCCTGCGCTGGTATCGCGCCGCCGTCGAACGGCTGGAGGCGCACACCGACCGGCTGGAGGCCGGCCAGCACGACCAGATCGGCCTGGCCAAGCTCAACGCCCGGCTGCTCGCCGCCGGCACGCTCGTACGACGTGTCCTGACCCGGCTCGACCGGGGTGAACTCAACGAGGACGAGGCGGCGGCGGCCAAGTGGTACACCACCGAACTCGCCGCGGAAGTTGCCTGGTGGGCGGCCGAACTCGACGGCGACCGCAGCATGACCCTCGACGACCCGGAGGTCGACGGGGTGGCACACCCACTGGACTCGGCGCTGCGTGACGCCCCCGGGATGCGGATATCCGGCGGCACCGCCGAAATGATGCTGGAGACGCTGGCCCGGCTGCGTCTCGACTCAGGGGCGGAGGTACGGCCGTGACACAGAGCGCGACGACGGAACGGGACGCAGGCGGCAAAATCCCCGCCGAACGGTGGCGGGAGCGCGAGGAGGAGGACTCGCTCTTCCGGCAGCTCCGCCTCACCGTCCGCCAGGGCCTGGAGCTCGACTCCGGCGGCACCGCCGAGTGCGCCTGGGTGGCCCTGACGCAGGTCGGCGCCTGGGAGTTCGCTCTGCCCATCGACCGGGACGGGCTGGACCTCGGGCAGGCCGTCATCGCGATGGTCTGCGAGGAGGCGGGGAACGCGATGCAGCCGCTGCCGCTGACCGACACCCTGCTCGCCCTCGACCTGCTGGCCGGGCTCGGCCCGCTCGTCCCGGAAGGGATCGAGGGCCTGCTGGACCGGGTCCGCGCCGGTGAGCACCCCGTGGCCGTCCCGGGGCGGCTGCCGGACCCGTGCGGCGCGGTGCCGCCCGGCATCACGTGGAAGCCGGACGGCGACAGCGGCGGCGCCGTGCTGACCGGCACGGGAGGGCCCTTCGCCGCCGGTGTCGCGCCCGGCTCGCTGCTCGTCCTCGCCGACGGGCCCGAGGGTCCGTGCGTGGCCCTCGTGGAACTGCCCGCCGAGGGCGTCGAGTTGCGGGCGCTGCGCGACCACGGCGGGGGAGCGGTCTCCAGTGCGGTCTTCGACGAGGCCCGCGTTCCCGCCGAGGCCGTGCTGCTGCGCGGGGTCGCCGCCGAACAGGCACTGGCCCGGGTGGGGCTGCGGGCGGCCGTGCACCAGGCGTCGCTGCTCGCCGGCATCACCGCCGCGGCGCTGACCGCCGTGGTGGCCCGGATCAGGAGCCGCCGTCAGTTCGGCCAGGCGCTGGTCAAGCACCAGGGGCCGCGCCTGCGGGTGGCCGGGCTGCTGGCTCGTCTCGACGCGGTCCGCTGGGCGGTGGGGGACGCGGCCAAGGACCTCGACGAGGACCGTCTCACGCCCGGCGAGGCCGCGGGCCTCATCGCCCTGACGGCCGAGACGGCCCTGGACGTGACCCGCGACGCGGTCCACCTGCACGGCGCGTCGGGACTGGTCCGGGACGGCCTGGTCGCCGGCTGCTACCGCCGCGCCGCCTGGGAGGCCCTGCGCTGCGGCCGCCCCGCGCACCTGTGGGACACGGCGTCCCGCATGCCCTGACGGCATGTCCGCCCGGGCCCGCCCCGGGTCCTCGGCGCACCCGGCTCCGCAGCGCCGGGTGCGCCGGGGGCGGCCCCGGCTCGGGCGGCAGCGGTGCCCGTCCGTGAACACGACGGCGGACACCGGCCCGTCCGCGACGGCCACCTGCACGTCCCCGAAGGGCCGACCGCCCGAGAACCGCGTTCGCTCTCAGCGCCGAGCGGCAGCGCTGGGGCTCCGGCGACGCTGTCGTGATCAGACGCCTTCGGGGGAGGGACAATCCGTGGACGGTTTCGCCGGCAGGTACAAGGCACTGTGCAGTGGTGCCCTGCTCGTCGCCGAGTCAGCCGAGGACGCGTATCACCTCGGCGCTCTTGACCAGTTCCTCCCGCGATCCACGATCCGGACCGCCACCGGAAGTAGCCGGCGGCGGTGGCAGGTCGGCGGTCACATTCCGGGCCGACGGGGCCTGAAGAGACCCGCCGTGGCCAGGGAACGGTTGATCGCGCTCGCCCGTCACCTCGACACGCTGCGGCAGCAGGACCGCTGAAGGCCTGCCTGGCCACGGTCTGCGGGGAGTGGCCGTCGATGCATGCGAACGGACGGGTCGCGTCCCAGGCCCCGGCCGCCGCGCCGACCACATCGTCGGCAACGCAAGGCGCTCGGCCGGGAAACCCCGGCCGAGCGCCTTACTCACCGCCTGCGCGTCCGACGACGCGACCCCGTCAGTCCAGGTCGCGGCGCATCACCCAGCGGTAGCGCTTGTCGCTCTTCGCCTCCGTCCTGCGCACCCGGCGGAAGCCCGCCCGTTCGAACATCTCCATCGTGCCCACGTACGCCAGCGTCGGGTTCACCTTGCCGCCCTCGGGGTCCACGGGGTAACCCTCCACCGCCGGGGCGCCGTTGGCCCGGGCGTGGGCCACCGCGCCCTCCAGGAGGCCCGAGGCCACACCCTTGCCGCGGAAGTCCTTGCGTACGACGAAGCAGGTCACCGACCACACCGGCGCGTCGTCGACCGGCGTGATGGTCTTCGACGACGTGAGGCGGTCCAGATGCTTGCGCGGCGCCACGTTGCACCAGCCGGCCACCTCGCCGTCGAGGTAGCCCAGCACCCCCGGCGGCGGATCGGCCGCCTCGACGAGGGAGCGCATGTGCTCGCCCCGCTCGTCGGCGGTCATCCGCCCGTAGTCGCCGGTGGACAGCCGCCAGGCCATGCACCAGCATGTGTGCGCGCTCTTCTTGGGCTGCAGAACCGCCCGCAGGTCGTCCCAGCGCTCGGCGGTCGCCGGCAGAACTTCCAGACTCATACCGCTACTTCGCTCTCTTTCCATTGCTGTGTGTGCTCCGCGGCCGCGGTCCCGCTCGCCCCGCGGCGGCCTTCACCCATAACGGCCGTCAGGACCTCCACGGCACGCAGGCACGCCTGTCGTCCGACATCCAGATGCGTGACCAGCCGGACCACGTCCGGGCCCGGCGCGGTCACCAGCACTCCTTCCCGCGCCGCTCGCGCCACGACGTCCTCGGCGCCGGGCGTGTCCACGAGGACGATGTTGGTCTCCCGGGGCCGTACCCGGAACCCCGCCTCCCGCAGCCCGCCCGCGAGGAGCGCCGCGTTGTCGTGGTCCTCAGCGATGCGCTCCAGGTGGTGGTCGAGGGCGTGCAGCCCGGCGGCGGCCAGAATGCCCGACTGGCGCATGCCTCCCCCCAGGCCGTGCCGCAACGACCGTGCACGCGGGAGAAGTTCGGCCGATGTCAGGAGTACGGAGCCCACCGGCGCGCCCAGGCCCTTCGACAGGCACACCGCGAGGGTGTCGGCGACCGGCGCGCCGTACTCGGCGAGGGGGGTGCCCGTCGCGGCGTGCGCGTTCCAGATCCGCGCCCCGTCGATGTGCAGCGCGATACCGGACCTGGAGGTGAGCCGGCGCACCGCGCGCAGCGTCTCCAGCGGGTACACGGTCCCGCCCGCCCGGGTGTGGGTCTGTTCGAGGGCCACCGCCCGGGTGCCGACGGTGTACGCGTTGCCCGGCCGCAGGATCCCCGCCAGCGCCTCGACGCCCACCAGTCCCCGTTCGCCGGACACCGTCCGCGTCTGGATTCCTCCGTAGCGCGCAGGTGAGCCCTCCTCGTGGGCCAGGATGTGAGCCTCGGCGTCGCAGACGACCTCCTGTCCGGGCGCGGCCAGCAGCCGCAGCGCGATCTGGTTGGCCATCACGCCCGACGGGACGAACAGCGCGCCGGGGAAGCCGAACAGGCCGGCGACCCGTTCCTCCAGTGCACGGACGGTCGGGTCCTCGCCGAACAGGTCGTCTCCGACCTCCGCGGTCGCCATCGCCCTGCGCATGCCGGGCGTGGGCCGGGTGACGGTGTCGCTGCGCAGGTCAACGGTATCGGCTGTCATGACGGTGTGTCAGCTCCCTTGCTCTGCGGAATCCTGGCCCGCGGTGTCAGCCCGCGGACCGCCGCCCAGTCCAGCAGCGGCCGCACCAGCTGCCAGGTCTCCCGGACGAAGTCCGCGGCCCGGTCCGAGGACAGGTCGTCTCCCGGCCCCAGACGCCGGCCGGCGTCGATCCTGCGGTGCCGCAGCAGGTCCAGGCGGGGATGATCGGCCGGCACGCCGCGCGGCCGGGACTTCAGCCGGTCGCCGCCGACGGTGAAGCCCTGCCGCGTCAACCCGGCGGCGATCGCCGCCAGTTCCGTGCCGCCGTCCTCCTCGGCGACGGCGGCACGGTACCGGGCGACCTCGGCGGCGCCGTACGGGTAGTAGCGCCCGGAGGCGTACAGCCCGTCGCGGTCCAGATGGACCCAGAAGCCCAGGCAGGGCAGCACATCGAGGTAGCCGCCCTGATACGTCTTGTACGGGGACTTGTCGTGGGACATCCGGGTGTCGCGGACGGGGCCGAGCACCCGCACCCCGTCCGCACCGCCGTACTCCGCGAAATCGGCGGACAGTTCCGCGGCCAGCTCGTCCATCGGCGCGCGCACGTCACGCTCGTACACCGCGCGGTGACGCAGCCGCCACGCCTCCTTGGAGTTGTCGTCCGCCAGGTCCTCGTACAGGCGCAGCGCCGACGGGGGGAAACCGCCGAACGTCACGAGAGGTACCCCGGCAGCGGGTGGCGGGCGCACAGCTCGGTGACCCGGGCCCGCGCATCGGCGCGCACCGCCGGGGGGAGCACCCCCGAGCCGGCGCGCAGGGCGTCGAGCACGTCGGCCACCAGGTCCGCGCAGGCGGCGGCCGCACCCCGGTCCATGCCGCGGGCGGCCAGAGTGTTACTTCCCAGCCGCAGGCCGGCGGTGGTGCGCACGGGCGTCGTGTCGCCGGGGACGCGGTTGCGGTTGACGACGATCCCGCAGGACTCCAGGGCCTCTTCGGCGACGTCGCCGGTCAGTCCGGTGCCGCGCAGGTCGATGAGCACCATGTGGGTGTCGGTGCCGCCGGTGACCAGCCGCATTCCCCGCTCCAGGAGCCGTTCGGCGATGGCCTGGGCGCCGTCCGCGAGCCGTTTGGCCAGTTCGGCGAAGTCGGGCCCCGCCACGAAGTCCAGCGCCCGCGCCTTCGCCGCCACCGATGCGAGGTCCGGGGTTCCCTGGGTGAAGGGGAAGACGGCCCGGCGCATGGTCGCCGCGAGCGTGCCGCGCTCGGGCCCGGCCTTGCGGGCGTCGCGGCCGAGCAGGATCAGCCCGCCGCGCGGCCCGTACAACTGCTTGTAGGTGCTGGTGGTGGTGATGTGGGCGTGGTCGATGGGGCTGGGGTGCAGCCCGGCCGCCACCAGGCCCGCGATGTGGGAGATGTCGGCGAGGAGATAGGCGTTGGCCTCGTCCGCGATCTCACGGAAGCGGGCGAAGTCGATGCTGCGCGGGTAGGCGCTGGCACCGCACACGATCAGCTTGGGCCGGTGGGTGAGGGCCAGTTCGCGGATCTGGTCGTAGTCCAGCAGCCCCTTCGGAGTGACCCGGTAGCCGACGGCCCGGTAGTAGCGGCCGCTGACCGAGGCGGGCGAGCCGTGGGTGAGGTGGCCGCCGCAGTCGAGGTCCAGTCCGAGCAGTGTGTCGCCGGGACTGAGCAGCGCGGTGAGCACCGCGAGGTTGGCGGACGACCCGGAGTGCGGCTGGACGATCGCGTCCCGGGCCCCGAACGCCGCGCAGGCCCGCTCGATCGCCAGCTGTTCGATCTCGTCGGCGACGCCGCAGCCCGCGTGGTAGCGGCCGCCGGGATAGCCCTCGGCGGTGAGGTTCCCGAGGGCGCTGCCGCCGCAGGCGAGCACCGACGGGTCGGCGACGCTGGAGGCGGCCACCATCATCAGGGTGTCGTTCTGGCGGGCCGACTCCCGGTTCAGCAGGTCGTACAGGGCCGGATCGGTCCGCCGGAGCCGGGTGGCCGCACGGCCGGCGAAGTCGGCGAGGTCGGTTCCGCGGGGCGCGGGCCCGGCGGCCGGCCGGGCGCGCTCCCCGGCCGGCGTGTCGAGCGGTGCGGGCAGGGTGAAGGTCATGACTGTCCCTTCCTGGATTTCCTCGAGCCGTCCGTCAGGCCCGCGGCGGACCGGCCGGCCCGCCCGTCCCCGCGGCTTCGGATGGGTCGTCGGGGCTGTCGGTGTCGTCCGGTGACATGGAGGCCAGCGCCTCGGCGGCCGCCACCGCCCCGGCGCCGTACTCCTCGTCGGCGGCGATTTTCCCGGCGAGTTCCGCGACGACGGGGGTCTGGAACACGGTCTTGACCGGCACGGGCACCCCCAGCAGCTCCTGGAGCAGTCCGGCGAGCCGGGTGCCGCTGAGGGAGTCCCCGCCGAGTTTGAAGAAGTTGTCGCCCGGGCCCACGTGGTCGAGGCCGAGGATGTCGCCGACCGCCGCGCAGAGCACCAGCGACAGCGCGTCGTCGGGCTCCGCGTCGCCGTCCGTGGCGGCCGCGTCCCCGGCGGGCTGCTGCGCGCCCGCGGTCTGCGCCAGCAGCAGCCGGTCCACCTTGCCGTTGCGGGTGAGCGGCAGCTCGTCGAGGACGGTGACCGCGGACGGGACCATGTAGGACGGCAGCTGCTCGGTGAGCCGGGCGAGGATCTGCTCGCCGGAGGCACCGTTCCCGGCGACCACGTAGGCGTGCAGGCGGCGCACGCCGTGGGAGCTGGCCGGGGCGACCACCACGGCCGCGTCGACCCGCTCGTCCTGTCGCAGCGCGGCCTCGATCTCGCCGAGCTCGATCCGGTGGCCCTGGACCTTCACCTGGAAGTCGTCGCGGCCCAGGATCTCGATGCTGCCGTCGGGCAGGTAACGGCCCAGGTCGCCGGTCAGATAGGCGCGTTCACCGGTCTCGGGCAGGCGGATGAAGCGGCTGCGGGTGCGCTCCTCGTCGCCCCAGTACCCGAGTGCCAGACCCACGTCGCTGGCCACGGCCATCTCGCCGACCACGCCGAGCGGGCGCTCGTGGGCCGTGCCGTCGACGATGTAGTAGCGCTGGTTGGTGATGGGCGTGCCGTACGGGATGCTCGTCCACGCCGGGTCGATCTCGCCGATCGGCTGGAACAGCGACCAGCAGATGGTCTCCGTCGGACCGCCCGAGCCGACGACCTGGATCCGCGGGCTCTGCGCGCGCAGCCGGTCCGGCAGTGTGAGCGGGATCCAGTCGCCGGACAGCACCGACAGGCGCAGGGACTCCAGCGGGCGTCCGCCGCCCCGTCGTTCGCGCACTTCCGCCTCGCCGACGAGGAGTTCCATCAGAACGGGCACCGAGTTCCAGAGGGTGACCCGCTCCGCGGCCACCAGATCGGCCCACACGTCCGGCTGGGCGTGCTCGAACGGCGGGGGGATCACGACCGTCCCGCCCTGGGTCAGCACGCCGAACACGTCGTAGACGGAGGCGTCGAAGTGCAGCCCCGAGACGGCGAGCAGCCGGTCGGACGCGTCGACGCCGAACCGTTCGGCGACGTCGCGGATCAGGTTGACCACGCCGATGTGGTCGACCATGACGCCCTTGGGCTCGCCGGTCGAACCCGAGGTGAAGATGGTGTACGCGAGGTCCGCGGGCCTCTGCGCGGTGTCGGGCCTGGCCGCGTCGCCGACCTCGAAGTCCTGGTCCACGCGGTAGCGCTGGGCGTTCGGCGGCCAGGCGATCCGGGTCTCCAGCGAGGACTGGGTGAGGATCTTGTCGACACCGGCGTCCGACAGCAGCCGGCGCAGCCGCTCGGGGGGCACGGAGGCGTCGAGCGGGAGGTAGGCGGCGCCCGACGCGAGAATGCCGTAGACGGCCGCGTACTGCTCCCAGCCCTTGTCCATCACGACGGCGACCAGCTCGCCGGGCTTCGCGCCGTGCTGCCGCAGCCGGTGGCCGATGCGCCAGGCGTACGCGGCGAGTTCGGCGTACGACAGCCGGCGCGTGGCATCGACGACGGCCTCCGCGTCGGGGGTCCGTGCGGCCTGCTCGGCGAAGAGCTCGTGCAGGGTGGTGTACGGGATCTGACCGGCCGTGTCGTTGATCCGGCGGCGCAGCTCGCGCTCGGCCGGAGGGATCAGGTCGAACCGTTCGGTGCGCAGGGAGTCCGGATCGTCGACGATGCGCTGGAGCAGCGCGACGTACACGCCGAACGCGGCCCCGGTGAAGCCGGGGGCGAAGGCCCCGTCGACGTAGTCCCAGATGATCCGCAGCTCGCCGCCGAGTTCGCGCAGCTGGACGTCCAGCGACACCTGCGGGGTCTGCGAGATCGAGTAGACCTCCCGCCCCAGGTCGGTGACGGGACGGCGGGCGGGACAGTCGAGCAGGCTGGTGACGACGATCGGCATGCCGGCCTGGTCGCCGACGCCGTGCAGCCTGGTCAGCTCGCGCAGCACCCGCACGCCGTTGAAGGCGCCGTGCTCCGTGTCGCGTTCCAGCTGGTCGCGCAGGGCGTGCGCGCGATCCAGGAACGTCCGGCCGGAGCTGTCGGCGGCGAGCAGCACGGCGTTGGTGAAGTCGCCGAGGACCTTGCCGATGTCCTCGTGCACCCGGGGCCTGTGGAAGACCGGGTAGTTGAGGGTGAAGTCCGCCTCCTGGGCCCAGCACCGCACCACCTCGGCGAACGCGGCGGTGAGCAGCACGGACGGCGTCAGCTCCGCCTCCGCGGCCACGCGCCGCAGCCGCTGCCAGTCGCCGGGGGAGAGGCGGTGCTCGTGCCGCTCGAAGCGGACGGCGCCGTCCCGTGCGCCGCCGGCCGGCAGCGAGGGGGCGGGCGGCAGCTGCGGCACCCGCTCCAGCCAGTACTCCCTGGCCGCGCGGAACGTCTCGGTGTGCGGCATGTCGTCGGCACGCCAGCGCGCGTACTCGGCGAAGGTGATGCCGGGCTCCGGCAGTTCGGTCCCCGGGTTCTCGTACAGGTCGATCAGGTCGGGGAAGAGCACCTGGAAGGCGCTGGACGCGTCCAGCACCTGGAGGTCGATGCCGAGATGGATACGGCTGAGGTTCGCATCGCCGGGCAGCAGGATGATCCTCAGGTCGAACAGCGGCCAGCTGCCCACCGGGAACACCTGGTGGCTCATCTCCGCCCGCAGCTCCGCGAGGCGCCGATCCGCGTCCGCCGCGTCGAGACCGCGCAGGTCCACCACCGGTATGTCGTAAGGCGGCGGATCCGTGAGCACCCGCTGGGTACCGTCGGCCCGGCCGACCGCGCGGAGCATGTCGTGGCGGGCGACCACGCGGCGCCAGGCCGTCGCCAGGCGCTCGGGGTCCAGATCGGCACGCTCCCACTCGAAGTAGCCGTAGCAGCCGATGCTGCCCAGCTCGATCCCCTCGCCCCGCCCGATCATCAGCGCCTGCTGCGTCTCGGTCATGGGGAAAGGGGCGGCGCTGTCGGCGCGGCCGTGCAAGAGCTCGGTCATGGTCCAACTCCACTCGCAGATGACGGTATTGAAGAGGCCGAGGCCACAGGGGGGTGCCGCGCTGCCGGGCACGGCGAGGCTAGGGCCGCCCGGTTAGCCACCGGTTACGCGCCACGGGAACCTCCTTCCGGCCCGCGCTGCCCTGCCGCTGCGGCAGGGACAGGGCGAAGAGGCGTACCAACGGGTGGAACAGGTAGCAGGGCCGGCCCCACTCGTCGGCTCCGCTGACCTCCAGCAGCGCGGCGTCGGCCATCGCCTCCAGCAGCAGCTCGGCGTCCTGCTCGGGCAGGTCGAGCAGGACCGCGGCCTCCAGCGCGGAGAACGGTTCGGGGCCGAGGCCGGCCAGCGCGGGCAGCGCCCCGCGCGCCTCCGGCTCCAGCGCACGCCAGGACGGCAGCAGTGCGCCGTGCACGTCCAGGTCGCCCGAATGCAGTTCGCGCAGCCGGGTGGCGGGGTCGGCGAGCCGCCGTGCGAGCCGGTCCGGCGTGAAGTGCGGCCGGGCGGCGATCCGGGTGCCCACGATCCGCAGCGCCAGCGGCAGGCCGGCGCAGTGCTCGACGATGACGGCCGCCGCACCGGGGGCCGCGGCGATCCGGTCGGGGCCCGCGGCGGCGGCGAGCATCTCCAGCGCCGGGCCCTCCTCCAGCGGGTCCAGGGCCACGGTGTGGGCCCCGGCCACGGTGGGCAGGGCGGTGCGTCCGGTCACGAGGACCGCCGGCTCAGGGGTGTTGGGCAGCAACGGCCCGAGCTGGGCGGCGCTCTCGGCATTGTCCAGCAGGATGAGCAGGCGTCTGCCGCCGGTTCTCTCGCGGTAGAGACGGACCAGCTCCTCCGGGTCGTCGGCGGCGCCGGCGTCCACGGGGCGGCCGAGGGACCGCAGCAGGTGCAGCAGGACCTGCCCGGCGGGCCTCGGGGTGCCGTCCGGGGCGCGCAGGTCGGCGTAGAGCTGGCCGTCGGGGAAGTGCTGCTTGCAGCGGTGTGCCGCGTGCACGGCCAGCGTGGTCTTGCCGACCCCGGCCATGCCGGTCACCAGGACGCGGCGCGGCCGGTCCGGCGCGGCGGAGTCCGGCTCGAGCGCCCGGTGGAGCACGGCCACCTCACGCTCCCGGCCGGTGAAGTCCACCGTGTCCGGGGGGAGGGTGGCCGGGGCGCCGTGGGGCTCGTCATCGGCCCCCTCCGGCGGGCGCGGCACCGCGCGCGTCCGGGCCCGCGGCTGCGGCAGGCGCACGAGCGAGCCGTCCAGCAGGGACTGGTAGGTGGCCTGCAGTTCCTCGCCGGGGTCCACGCCGAGCTCCTCGGCCAGTACCTCGCGGCCGTGGTGGTACAGGTGGATCGCGTCGGCCTGCCGGCCGCTGCGGCACAGAGCGGTCATGAGCTGGCTGCGGAAGCGCTCGTGCAGGGGGAACTCCGCCACCAGGCCGGTGAGTTCGACGGTGATCTGCTCGTGCCGGCCGAGCGCCAGGTCCGCCGCGATCCGGTGCTCCAGCGTCGCCGCGCGGGCTTCCGCCAGGCACGGCGCCTCGGCGTCGAAGAGATGCTCGGTGGTGTTCGCGAGAGGGCGGCCTCTCCAGCGCGCCAGCGCCTCCCTCAGGAAATCGCCCGCCTTTTCGAAGTCCCCCGCGAACAGAGCGTCACGGCCTTTGCAATCAAATTCTTCGAATTCTGTCAGGTCGAGGGTGGAATTTCCGATGGACATGACATAGCCGGGGGGCCTGCGGTCGATGAGGACGTCGTCGCCGAGTATTTTCCGCAGTCGCGAAATGTAGGTGTACAGCTGTGCGTTCGCGGTGGCCGGCGGCGCCCACCCCCACAGCAGGCGGCTGAGCCGTTCGTCGGACACGACCTCTTCGCGGGCCAGCAGGAGAGCCGCCAGCACGGTGTGCAGCTTGGTGCCGGACAGCGGCGCCCTGCGTCCCTGGTCGCGCACCTCCACCGGCCCGAGGACTCGGAATTCCATGGGCACCCCCCCGTTCGTGATCCATGTGACGAATCTACGGACGACGATATTGGCTGCCGCTGTCACCCCGTTATCGTTTCGATTTCACGAGGCCCCGGTGAGGAAAACCGTGGGGACAGGCCGGGAAAAGGACGCGTCCCTACTGTCCGTCGCACCGCAGCAAGCGGCAATGAAGGTCGACGGACGGGGCGGAATCGATATGCGCGTCACGATGACGGGAAAGCGGGCGACGATGGCCGGTCTGATCGCACTGGCGGGACTGATCACGGGCTCCGGGGTGGCCGGAGCGGGCACCACGACGCACACGGGCGCGCCGGTGGAGACGGTCGCGGGCGACGACGACATGCCGTGGGGCGTCGTCGAGCCGGTCGCGCCGCGGAACGCCTCCGACGACGACATGCCCTGGGGCTGATCTCCGCGTCCCGAGGGAGAAACGGCTTGATCGAGCGTGCCGATGACCACGGGGCCGGGGGCCGGTCCCGGCGACGACGCGCCGTGGGGCCCGCTCCGGGCCCCGGCGGCCGGGTCAGTCCGGCCGGTCCGCCAGCAGGAGTTGCAGAGCCTGCGGCGTGACGGATCGTTCCCCTGCGCCGTCGGCGGCATCGCCGCCCTCGCCGCGTACCCGTGCGAGCAGCCGCGTCACCCGCGCCCGCCAGGGCTGGGCCCCCACCTCGCCCAGCGCCGCGTGGGCCCGCTCGAACCTCTCCGCCGCGGCCGCGTGGTGGCCGCCGATCGCCTCGACACAGCCGAGGTCGGTCTCCACCCGCGCGTACAGGAAGCGGTCTGCCAGCTCCTCGGTGATCTCCAGTGCCTCGTTCAGGGTGCGCTCGGCCGCCGGGAGCAGACCCTGGGTCCACTGCGTCTCGCCGAGCCCGCGCAGCGCATGGGCCTCCCCGACGCGGTCGCCCTCCCTGCGCGACAGCTGCAGCACCTCGTGGAAGGACTCGGCGGCCCGGTCCAGATCACCCGCCCGCAACCGCACTTCGGCCAGCCGGTAGATGCTCTGCGTCTCGGCACGCACCGAGCCGGTCCGCCGGCTCAGCGCCAGCGCCTCCACGGCCAGCGGCAGCGCCCGCTCCACCTCGCCGCGGTCCAGTTCTATCTGGGCGAGGTAGCCGAGCAGATGGGCCTCGTTGCCGGTGTCACCGGCCTCGTGGAAGCCCCGGAGCGCCGCCCTGCAGTACTCGAGCGCCCGGTCCCAGTCGCCCTGGAAACGGGCGCACATGGCCAGGTTCCGCTGGGCGAGCGCCGCTCCGGGCACGTCGTCGCTCTCCGCCAGCAGCCGCAGCGCGGCGAGGTTCCAGCCCTCGGCCTGCTCGTAGCGCCGCTGGTAGATGGCGAGCGAACCCAGCACCCGCAGCATGGTGGCCTCGCCCGTCCGGTCGCCGGCGCGCCGGGCCGACGACAGCGCGGCCTCGGCGCAGCGCTGCCAGTCCTCCAGGTAGTTCCTGGTCTCGAAGTGGGGCACGGCGCTCTCGGTCAGCGCCCAGGCGTACCGCGCCCGGCCCGTGTCGGCCGCGTGCACCACCATGTCCGTGACGGTGGCGCGCTCGGAGTCGAACCACTCCAGCGGCGCGGCCGTCAGCTCGTCCGCGGTGCCCCGCAGGAAGGCCGGCGCCGGCTCCGGCGGATGGCCGACGGGGAACCGCCGCCCGTCCAGCCGCCGGTGGGCCTCCTGCGCGAGCCAGAGCCAGGCGCCGAATATCCGGTCCAGCGCCGCGTCGCAGTCCGCCTCCGTCTCGTCCGCCTCGGCGCGCTCGCGGGCGAACAGCTGGAGCAGATCCTGGAAGCGGTAGCGGGCCGCGCGGCCCGGCACCGGTTCGACCGTCTCCAGCAGCTGGGCGTCGACGAGCTGGTCGAGCAGCTGCTCGGCGCGCCACACGTCGGTCCCCAGCGCCGCGGCCCCCACCCAGGCCGCGAAGTCCGCGGTGCGCAGGAGCCCCAGCCTGCGGTACATCCGGGCCGCGTCGGGGGACAGGTCGCGGTACGTCAGGCGGAAACCGGCCCGCACCCCGCCCTCCGAGGGACTCAGCTCGTCCAGCCGCCGGCGCTGGTCGCTCAGCCGTTCCACCAGCCCGCGCACGGTCAGCCCGGGCTTGGTGGCGAGCCGCGCGCCCGCGATCCGCAGCGCCAGCGGCAGACAGTCGCACAGGGCGCTCAACTGCTCAAGCGCCACCGGGTCGCTGCCGAACCGGTCGGCGCCGGCGATCCTCGTGAGCAGCGTCGTGGCCTCGGCCGGCGGGAGGACCCGCAGCCTGATCCGCAGGGCCGTGTAGTCGCCGGTCACGTCGTCCAGGGCCTCGCGTCCCGTGGCCAGCACGACACTGCGGCCACCGCCCGGCAGGAGCGGTCTGAGCTGGGCGAAGGACCGCACGTTGTCGAGGACGACGAGTGCCCTCCTGGTGCTGAGCAGACTGCGGAACAGCGCCGCGCGCTCGTCCGGTTCCGCGGGGATCTGCGGGCCGGGCGTCCCGAGGGCGCGCAGAAAGCGGTCCAGCACCACCGCGGGCGTAACCGGCGGGTTCTCCTCGTCGTAGCCGCGCAGGTCGGCGAAGAGCTGGCCGTCGGGGAAGCGGTCGGCGGCCTGGCTGGCCCAGTGGACGGCAAGGGCCGTCTTGCCCACCCCGCCGACGCCGACGATCGTCGCCAGGGCAGGTGCGTGCGGCTGGTACGGCTCCTTCAACAGCCGGTCCAGGAGGGCCAGTTCCTCCTGGCGGCCGGTGAAGCGCATGACGTCCGCGGGCAGTTGCGCCGGGGTGGTCTGGACGGCGGCCGGGGCGGCGGGCGCGGCGGCGACCGGCCGGGTCAGCTCCGGCGAGTCGTGCAGGATCAGTTCGTGCAGGTGCTGGAGCGCGGGACCGGGCTCGATGCCCAGCTCCTCGTTCATCAGCGAGCGGCCCTGCCGGAACACCTCCAGGGCCTCGGCACGCTGCCCCGAACGGTAGAGCGCCAGCATCAGGTGTTCGCGCGACTGCTCGCGCAGCGGGTGACGGGCCACCAGCTCGCCCAGCTCCCCGGTCAGCAGCCGGTGCCGCCCCAGCTCCAGCATCAGCCCGGCGCGCTCCTCGATCAGGTCGAGCCGCAGGTGTTCCAGCCGGGCCGCCTCCGCCTCGATCCGCGCCCCGGACAGTTCGTCGAGGGCCGCGCCGCGCCACGTGCTGAGCGCCTCCTCCAGCAGGGCGCACGCCTCCTCGGCCCGGCCGTGCCGTGCGGCGTCCCGCCCGCGCTCGGCCTCACGCAGGAACTCGACGACGTCGATGCGGTGCGTGCCCCGGGCGAGGACGTAGCCCGGGGGAGAGGTGAGCAGGATGTCGCTCCCGCCGGCCTCCTTGAACGTCTTGCGCAGCGTCGCCACGCATATCGCGATCTGGTTGCGGGCGGTCGCCGGAGGGGACTCGGGCCACACGGCGTCGACGAGCGTGTCGACGGACACGATCCGGTCCGCCGAGAGCAGGAGCATCGCGAGAACGGTGGACTGCCGCCTTCCCTTGATGCGCAGGGGCTGCCCGTCGGCCTGTACGAGCAGCGGCCCCAGCATTCTGAAGACGAACTGATTCACTGGTCCCCCCGGCCTGTGACGTCTGGGCAGGTCGGTAACGCTACAACAAGGAAGTGGCCCCGATCAGCGGGGAGTCGCAGCCCGAGCGGGGCGGAAGCCGCGCCGTGGACAGCCCGTGGGGGGACGGTGCGGACGCCGGGTGGTGGTGCGCCGGCGAGCTCAGGACCGGGCCTGGGGGACGACGGAGCCGAGGGCGAGCGACAGCTCGCGCAACACGTCGGTGGTCCTGCCGAACTCCTCCTCGCCGCCCAGCTCCCGGCACAGCCGGCGGGCCAGTTCGGCGTGACCGGCGTCGACCTCGCGGAGGACCGCCTCGCCCCGGTCGGTGGCCGTCAGCAGCCGGGCGCGCCGGTGCGCGGGATTGGCACGGTAGCCGGCGAGCCCCTGCTCCACCAGCAGGTCGGCGATGCGCTGCACGCTCTGCCGGGTGACGCCCAGCCTGCGCGCTATGCCCGAGACGGACCGCGGCTCGTCCTCGACCGCGCCGAGCACCTGCCACTGCGCCGCGCTGAGGCCGGACGGCACGGTCAACTGGTCGAGCAGGGCCGCGAATCTGCCGTTCAGGTGGAAGACGGCCAGGGCGGTGCGGCTGAACGCGTCGACGGAACTCATGCCGTCGCGGATGTGCTCACCGGATGTCGCGACACGCACTACGGCCCCCTCCGCCGGCAGTCGACGTCCGTGGCCGGTGACGAACCCGGCCATGTGTTGCGTTGCTGCACCGTACAACCGTGCGACACGACTGTCCATGAAAGGAACCTGGGCGCGGGACCCGGCCGCCGCGCACCTGCCCGAAGCGGCGTCGTCCGCCTTCCCCGCCGGCCCGCTCCACCCCGCGCGGCTCTCGACACGCCCGGGACGGCATGGCTACGGTTCCGGGGCGGCGGAGGATCCGCGGTACTCGGGGGAGTCAAGTGACGGCTGTGAGTGGGCGGTTCCGCTGCCTCGTGTCCGCGTACGCCGTGTCCTCCTACGGCAACTACCTCAGCCTCATCGCCCTGAGCCTGTTCACCTACGACGTGACGGGCAGCGCGTGGGGCATCGGCGCGCTCATGGCACTGCGTCTGTTCTCCGGCATGCTCGCGGGCCTCGCGGCCGGAGCGCTGGCCGACACGGCGGGCCGCAGGACCCTGATGTTCCTGGCCGACGTCGCCCAGGCGTCGGCGATGGCCCTGCTCGCGCTGACCGCGCCGGGCACCGGGGTGCCGCTGCTCGCCTCGGCGGTCGTGGTGCTCGGCGCGGGGAACACCCTGTTCACCGTCGCCCTGCGCAGCGCGGTGCCGGTCATGGTCGGCCAGGAGGAGCGCTTACGGGCGAACGGCATGCTCGTCACGGTGCGGTCGTTCGCCACCGTCCTCGGCTTCGCGTCGGCGGCGCCCGTCATCGGATACGGCGGCTACGCGGCCGCCTTCGCGATCAACGGCGCCAGTTTCCTCGTGTCCGCGGCGGCACTGCTCGTGCTGCGGCCCCGCACCGACGGCGACGGGACGGACGGGCCCGCACCGGTCGGGGACGCCGGTACGGCGGGCGGTCCGCGCGGGCTGCGCGGCCTGTCCGCGCTGCTGATCGGGACGATCCTGCTCAGGGGCGCCGACGCCCTGGCGTCGTCCTCGCACAACGTGGCCCTGCCCATCGCCGCCGGAGCCGCGACGCCGGATCACCCGGAGCTGTTCATGACGCGGTTCTGGGCCGCCTGGGCCGTCGGCACCCTGCTCGCCCACCAGGTGGTCAAGCGCCGTACGGGCGCGGGCCGGGCGGCGGGGGAGCGTGCCTTCGCGATCGGCACCTGCGCCATGTCCCTGTTCTTCGTCCTCGCGTTCACCGGGCTGCCCGCCCCCGCGCTGGTGGCCGTGGCCCTGGGCGCGGGCCTGGCGGACGGCTGCACCGAGATCGTCTACACCTCCCGGCTCCAGGCCGTCCCCGACCGGCGGCGCAGCCGGCTGTTCGGCCTGTCGGCCACGGCGGAGACCTCCGGATTCACGCTCGGGACCGTCGCCGCCGCCGCGGCGCTCGAGGCCCTGCCCGCCCTCGCCGTCGTGGGGGCCTTCCACGGAACAGCCGTATGCGGGGCGTTGGCCCTGCTGGTCCTGACGGCGCGGGGCGGTACGGCCCCGCGGCGGAAACGACCCACACAAGGTGCGACACGAGGAGGAGAGACCACGCATGGAACGCGGACGGGGACAGGCGATACGCCGGGGGCCTGAGCCGGAGTTCACCGACGACGATCCGAAGGACGCGGTCCAGGCGCTGCTGCGCGCCGCGGACAGCGCCGCCGGCGCGGGCGTCGTCACCGTCGGACCGGACGGCGCCACGACCCGGCAGACCTACCCCGAACTCCTCTCCCGAGCCCGCCGCCTGCTCACCGGCCTGCGCGGCAACGGCCTGCGCCCCGGCGACGCGCTGGTGCTGTGCGGACTTCCCCTCGACCAGTTCTTCCCCGCCTTCTGGGCCGCCGTCCTCGGCGGCGCCCGGCCCGTGGCCGTGGCGGAACGCCCCGGCGACGACACCGCGGCCCTCGAACGCCTGCGGCACACCTGCGACCTGCTGGACGGTCCGCTGGTGCTCAGCGACGCCGCCGGAGCCGCGACGCTCGCCCGGACCGCCCGCGAGCTGCGGGTCGCGGTCGCGGAGGACTGCCTGCGCGGGGCTCCCGCGTACGACCACCCGGAACCGGCGGGGACCGACGTCGCCGTGCTGATGCTCTCGTCCGGCAGCACGGGCGTGCCCAAGGCGGCGCAGCTCACCCACCGCGGACTCGCGGACTTCGCCGCCAGCAGCCGGCGCATCCTCGACGTGCGCCCCGGTCACACGATGCTCAACTGGCTGCCCGTGGACCACAGCGGTGCCTTCCTGCTGTACCACGTGCTCGCGGTGTTCACCGGCTGCACCAATGTGCACGCCCCCACCGGACACGTGGTCGCGGAGCCCCTGCGCTGGCTCGACCTCCTCGAGGAACACCGCGCCCAGCACAGCTGGGCGCCCACCTTCGCCTACCAGCTGGTCGCCGACGCGCTTGCCGAGCGGCCCGGCGCCGGCAGGCGTCTCGACCATCTCAGGACCCTGGTCTGCGGCGGCGAGCAGATCGCGCTGCCGGTGCTCCGCCGCTTCCTGGCGGCCACGGCCGCGTACGGCGTCCGCGAGGAGCACATCGTGCCGGCGTGGGGGATGGCCGAAACCGTCACCGGCATCACCTACGGCAGGCTCGACCGGCGCGGAACCGTGCGGCGCGTCCTCAGGAGCAGCCTCGGCGGTCCGCTGGCGGCGGCCGGGGAGCACATCCCCGAGGAGGACTGCGTCACCTTCGTCGCGGTGGGTCCGCCCGCGCACGGCACCACGCTGCGCCTCGTCGACGACGCGGGGGAGCCGGTCGCCGAGGACCGGATCGGCAGGCTGCAGGTGCGGTCCGAGGCCCGCGTCACACCGGGCTACGTCCGCAACCCGGAGGCCGACGCGGCAGCCTTCCCCGGGGAACCCGGCTGGCTCGACACCGGAGACCTCGCCTTCTTCGCGGAGGACCAGCTGGTCATCACCGGCAGACGCAAGGACCTGATCATCCTCAACGGTCACAACATCTCCTGTCACGAGGTGGAGGACGCCGCGACCGCCGTCACCGGCGTCCGCACGGGTGACGTGGCCGCGTGCGGAGTACCCGACCCCGTCAGCGGGACCGAGACCCTGGCCGTGTTCTTCGTGAGCCGGGGCGCCGACGAGGACGCGCGCATCCAGAAGGAGCTCACGTCGGTGCTGTACACCCGGCTCCGGCTCACCGCGTCCCATGTCCTGCCGGTCCCGCCGGACGAGTTCCCGAGGACTCCGGCCGGCAAGGTGCGCCGGGGCGACCTCCGCGACCGGCTGGCCGCCGGCGGGTCCACCGCCCCGGCCCCCACCGCCCTCCCGCACCCGGACGAGGTGTCCTCCGTCGTGCAGGAGGAGCTCACGGCCGTGCTCGGACACCCTGGGCCCGCGCACGTCCCGTTCTACGAACTGGGCATGAAGTCCGTGCAGTTGGTACGGCTGCGCATCCGGCTGGAGGAGCGCATCGGCAGGGAGATCGCGCAGACCGCGCTTTTCGAGCATCCCACGGCCGCCCAGCTGGCTGCCCACCTGGCTGCGGTACCGGGGCCGCCGTCGGTGACGGCCTCCGACGCCGGGCCGCGGACAACAGCGGACGCGGGCACGGGTACGGGTACGGGTACGGGTACGGGTGCGGGTGCGGGTGCGGGTACGGACGTGGGTGCGCGTCGGCAGCCCGGCGGGGAAACGGATACGCGCCGGACTCCCGGCGCTCACGCCGGCACCGATCCCGCCGCGGGGACGGATGCGGACCACCGCATCGCCGTCATCGGCATGTCCGTCCGCTTCCCCGGGGCGCGTTCGACGGCGCGGTTCTGGGCGAATCTGCGGGACGGCGTGGACAGTGTCCGCCGCTTCACGCCCGACGAGCTGGTGTCCGCCGGGCTGTCCGCCGAAGAGGCACGGGCCACGGACCGGGTACCGGTCGCCGGCGTCCTCGACGGCGTCGAGGAGTTCGACGCGGACTTCTTCGGTGTGAGCCCCAAGGAGGCCGGACTCACGCACCCGGCCCACCGGTTGTTCCTCGAATGCTGCCATGAGGCACTGGAGGACGGCGGCTACGCGGCGACCGAGGCCGGGACCCGCGTGGGGGTGTTCGCCGGCTCCGGGATGAACCTCTACGGCCACCAGCAGCCGCCCGCCTCCTCGGCCGACGACGGCGATCCCGCCACGGGCATGCAGACGGCCATCGGCCGGCAGCCGGACTTCCTCGCCTCCCGGGTCGCCTACCGGCTCGGCCTCACCGGCCCCGCCATCGGCGTCCAGACCGCCTGCTCGACCTCGCTGGTCGCCGTCCACCTCGCCGTCCAGGCCCTGCTGAGCGGCGACACCGACCTGGCGCTCGCGGGCGCCGCGGCCGTGCACACCCCCCAGGAGACGGGCTACCGCAGCCGGCCCGGGTCGATCCTGTCGCCCACCGGCCGCTGCCGCGCCTTCGACGCGGACGCCGACGGCACCGTGGGCGGCAACGGCGTGGCCGCCGTCCTCCTCAAACGGCTCGACCGGGCCCTCGCCGACGGGGACACCGTGCACGCCGTGATCCTCGGCTCGGCGGTCAACAACGACGGCGCCGGCAAAGTCGGGTTCAGCGCGCCCGGCGTCGCGGGCCAGGTCGAGGTCGTGCGGCAGGCACTGCGCCGGGCGGCCATCCCCGCGGACACCGTGTCGTACGTCGAAGCGCACGGCACGGGCACACGGCTCGGCGACCCGGTGGAGTTCGAGGCACTGGCGCGGGCCCTCGGCGGGGACACCGACCGGACCGGCTTTTGCACCGTGGGCTCGGTGAAACCGGCCATCGGACACCTCGACAGCTGTGCGGGCATGGCCGGTCTCGTCAAGACCGTGCTCATGCTCGAACACCGCACCCTGGTGCCGACGCTCAACCTCGACCGGCCCAACCCCGAGCTCCGCCTGTCCGGCGGCCCCCTGGTTCTCGGCACACGGACCGGCCCCTGGCGTACGCGGGACGGCGTGCCGCGCAGGGCGGGCGTCAGCGCCCTCGGAGTCGGCGGCACCAACGCCCATGTGATCCTGCAGGAGGCCCCCGAGCGCCCGGAGCCCGCGGGCCCCGGTCCCTCGGACGAGCCCGTCCTCGTACCGCTGTCCGCGCGCGACCCGCAGGCACTGGACGAGTACGCCACCCGGCTGCGCGAGCACCTGCTTGCACACCCCGGCCTCGCGGCCGCCGACGTGGCCGCGACGCTCGCGCTCGGCCGGCTGCACCGCCCGGCACGGACGGCTGTCGTCGGCAGGACGGCCCACGAGCTGGCGCGCGCGCTGGAGAGCCCGCCCGGCCCGCTGACACCCATCGGCCCTCTCGCCTTCGCCTGCAGCGGGCAGGGCAGCGCCCGGCGCGGGATGGCGCGCGGCATCTGGGACGCGTACCCCGAGGCCCGGCGGGTCCTCGAACGCTGTGAGCGCGTCCACGCCGACGAGTTCGGCGGCTCCCTGCTGCCCCTGCTCCTCGACGGCGACGCGGACGACGACGGGGTCTGGCCCACCGACACCGCCCAACCGGCCCTCTTCGCCCACCACATGGCGCTCATCGAGGTCTGGCGCGCCTTCGGCGTGCGCCCCGCCCTGCTGCTCGGGCACAGCCTCGGCGAGTACGCGGCCCTGTGCGCGGGCGGCGCCCTCTGTCTGGAGGACGGCCTGCGGCTCACCGCACGGCGCGGCGCGCTGATGCGGGAGGCCGCCGCTCCGGGCGGGATGCTCGCGGTGCGCACCGACGCCGAGACCGCCGAACGGATCGCGTACGCGGCGGGCGCCGAGCCGGCGGCCTTCAACGGGCCGCGGTCCCAGGTGATGTCCGGGCCGGAGCGGGCCCTGGAGGAGGCGGCACGCCTGCTCGCGGACGAGGGCATACCGTGGCGTGCGCTGCCGGTCGACCGGGCGTTCCACTCGGCCGCGCTGGACGAGGCGCTCCGCGCATTCCGCGGGTACGCCGAGAAGACGGCGTACGCGCCGCTGCACACCCCGCTCGCCTCGGGACTCGACGGTGCGCTGCGCCCCGCGGGATGGACCGTCGACGCCGAGTACCTCTGCCGCCAGGCGAGGCAACCGGTCCGGTTCGACCGGGCGGTGGCGGCCGCGTCCGGGCAGGGGTGCGCGGACTTTCTGGAGATCGGGGCGGGCGGCACGCTCGCGGGCCCGGGCAGGCACTGCGCGCCGGAGAGCCGCTGGTACAGCGGCCAGGGAGAGGGGGCCGAGCAGTCGGCCGGGATCACGCGGACGCTCGGTGAGCTGTACCGCGCGGGGGCCGCACTCGACTGGCGGGCCGTCATCAGGGGCGGGGGCAGGGTCCCGCTGCCCGGGCATCCGCTGCGGCGTCGCAGCGTCACCTCCCCCGTGCCCGCGCGGGCGGCGGCCGCTCCTGCCGCGGGAGCAGGGCCGGCCGCCGGGCCCGAACCGGCGCCCGTACCCGTGGCCGTACCCGCGCGGACGGGCCGCGAGGCCGCTGCGTCCGGCGAACTGCTCGACGACATCAGGCGCTTGACCGCGCAGAGGCTCGGCACCGACATCGCCGACACCTCACCCGACGCCTCGTTCTTCGCCCTGGGCGCCGACTCGCTCGCCCTGATGGGCATGGTGGCCGAACTGGAGAGCCGCCACGGGGTGCGCGTCCGGGTCCGCGACCTGTTCTCGGACGCGGACACCCCGCGCAAGCTGGCGGCTCATGTGGCGGACCTGCGGGGTGACGGGGCCGCCGAGCCGTCCGTTCGGCCTGCTGCCGCGTCCCCGGCGGAGCCCGTCGCGTCGTCGGCCGCGCAGCCCGTGCCCGAAGTCGCCGCGTCGCCCGGGGCCGCGCAGCCCGTGCCCGAAGTCGCCGCGTCGCCCGGGGCCGCGCAGCCCGCGTCCGAAGTCGCCGCGCCGCCTGTGGCCGGGCCCGACGAGCGGGCCCCCGCGCCGCACCCGGCCGCCGACGAGAGCCTGCACCAGCTGTTCACCCAGCAGATACGGCTCGCCGAGAACCTCGTGGAGCAGGTGACCGGTCTGCTCACCCGCCAACTGGACGCCCTCCCCGGCGCCCGGCCGACCCCTCTGACCCCACCGGCCCGACCAATCCCATCGGCCCCACAGGCCCAGCCGGTCGCGCCCACCCGCCCGGCTCGACTCGCGCCGCCCGCCGCCGGACCCGAGCCCATGCGCCTGGAGGCGTCACCGAGTCCGGAACCGCCGCGTCCGGAGCCGTCACCGGCGGCGTCCGGCACGCTTCCCCACGCCGCGCGCTGCGACGTCAGCCTGTACTTCTTCGGCGACTACCCGCAGGAGGCCGACGGGGACAAGTACGCGCTGATCATGGAAGCCGCCGAATTCGCCGACCGGCACGGCTTCCACGCCCTGTGGTTCCCCGAACGGCACTTCAACTCCTTCGGCGCGCTGTTCCCCAACCCCTCCGTGCTCGCCGCCGCCCTGGCCGCCCGCACCGACCGCATCCGGCTGCACGCCGGCTCGGTGGTCCTTCCGCTGCACCACCCGGTCCGGGTCGCCGAGGAGTGGTCGGTCGTCGACAACCTCTCGGGCGGCCGGGCGGGTCTGTGCTTCGCGAGCGGCTGGCACGCCACGGACTTCGCCCTGGCTCCGGAGAACTTCGGCCGGCACCGCGACGTGATGTACGAGCGCCTGGAGGATGTCCGGCGACTGTGGTCGGGGCAGCCCCTGCCGGTGACCGCCGGGGACGGCACACGGACCGAGGTCCGCCTGCACCCGCGTCCCGTCCAGGCCGAACCGCCCCTGTACGTCGCCGTCGTCGGCAACCCCGACAGCTACCGGCAGGCCGCCGCGCGCGACCTCGGTGTGGTCACCAACCTGATGGCCCAGACGGTCGAGCAGCTCGCCGAGAACATCGCCCTGTACCGCCGTACCCGTGCCGAGCACGGTCTCGATCCGCAAGCCGGCCGTGTGGTCGTGCTCGTGCACACCTACCTCGGCACAGACGCGGAACGGGCTCGCGCAGAGGCCTACGGGCCGTTCGTGTCGTACCTGCGGTCCTCGCTGTCCCTCTTCGACCAGGTCACCAACAGCCTCGGGTTCGAGGTGGACCTGGAGAACACGCCCGAGGACGACGTGGAGTTCCTGCTCGGCTGCGCCTACGAGCGGTACTGCGACTCCCGGGCCCTGATCGGCGACGAGGAGACGGCGGCCGCGACGGTTCGCCGCCTCGTGGACGCGGGTGCCGACGAGATCGCCTGCTTCGTCGACTTCGGCGTCCCCGCCGAGCGGGTTCTGGCCGCGCTGCCGTTGCTCGACCGGCTCCGGCAGCGGCAGCTCAGCCCCGTCGGCACCGAGACGGTACCGGCAGGAGAGAGCACGGGGCACGGGGGGCGGCGGACACCGCTGTCACCGGCACAGCGACGCATCTGGTTCCTCGAACAGCTGCACCCGGGCACCAGCATGTACCACGAGCCGAAGGCCGTACGGCTGGAGGGACCGCTGAACGCCGAGGCGCTGCGGTGGGCGCTCCAGAAGGTCTGCGACCGCCACCCCGCGCTGCGCACCGTCTTCCGGGAGGCCGACGGCGTCCCGTACCAGGAGGTGCTTTCGGACGTCCGGCTCGACTGCCCGGTGGCCGACCACACCGGGGACACCGAGGAGGCCGCGCTGCGGGCCGCCATGGCAAGCGAGGGCCGGCGGATCTTCGACCTGAGCGAGGGGCCCCTGATCTCGGCCCGGCTGCTGCGACTGGCGCACGACCGGCACCTGCTGTTCCTGCTCGCCCACCACATCGTCTTCGACTCGTCCTCCACCACCGTGCTCACCCGCGATCTCGGCGCCTTCTACCGGGCCTGGCCGCATCGCGACGACACCGCCTCCCTGCCTGCACTGCCGCCCCTGCCCGCCCTGCCCGCCGCCGCGCCGGACCCCGCCCGGACGGCCAAGGCCCTCGCCCACTGGCGGCGCGAGCTGGGCGACGCCCCCGAACTGGCCCTGCCCACCGACCGTCCCCGGCCCCCGGCCAGGTCGGGTGAGGGCGCCAGCCTCACATACGGATTCGACGCAGAACTCACCGAGGGCCTGCGCCAGTTGGCGGCCGCGCACCGTGCCACCCTGTTCATGGTGCTGACGAGCGCCATCGCCGCCGTGCTCGGCCGGTTCAGCGGACAGCGGGACGTCGTGATCGGCACCGCCGTCGCCGCCAGGCCAGCGGGTGCCGAAGACCACGTCGGCCTCTTCCTCGACACCGTGCCGCTGCGCCTGGACCTGTCCGGCGACCCGGACTTCTGCGAGTTGCTGCGCCGGGTGCGGGAGAGCAGCACCGCGGCGTTCGAGTACCGCGACGTGCCCTTCGACGAGCTCGTCGGCGCGCTCAACCCCCATCGCGACGCCGCCCGCAATCCGCTCTTCCAGGTGCTGGTGGAGTACGAGAACGAGGGTCAGGCGGAGTTCGACCCTCCTCGGCTGACCGCCACCCTGCTCGACATGCCCAGTGAGCGAGCGCCGTTCGACCTCACCCTGTACCTGACGCACCACCGTGAGGGGGTGCGGTGCGCGGTCGAGTACGACACCGCCCTCTTCGACGCGTCCACGGTGAGACGACTCCTCGCCTATGTGGAGAGCGTGCTGCGCCGGGCGCACGAGACGGCGACCGCCACCCTGTCCGAGCTGACGGCGCTCACCGACGCGGACCGCGCCGCCCTGTCCCGCCTCGGCCGCCTGGACGAGCACCCGCCGGCGCACGACGACACGCTGCACGGGCTGTTCGAGGCGCAGGCGCGGCGGACTCCGGACGCGACCGCGCTCGTCCACGGCGACGAACGGGTCGGCTACGCGGAGCTCGACCGGCGGGCCGACCGGCTGGCCCGGGAGCTGCGGGCCCGGGGAGCGGGACGCGGCGAGCGGGTCGCGGTGCTGCTGCCGCGCGGGCCCGAGCTGATCACGGCGCTGCTCGGTGTGCTCAAGAGCGGCGCCGCGTACCTGCCGCTCGACGTCTCCCTGCCCACGGCCCGGCTCGACATGCTCCTCGACGACGGCACTCCGGCTCTGCTGCTCACCACGCCCGCCCTGCTCGACCGCAACCCGTCCCTGGCGGCCCGGCCCGTGCACCTGGTGGGCGGACCGCAGACGGCCGCCGGGGACGGCGTCGCGAGCGGGGTGGATGCCTCCGGCCCGCTCGACGGGCCGCGGCCGCAGGACCCCGCGTACTGCATCTACACCTCCGGCTCCACCGGCCGCCCGAAGGGCGTCGTCGTGCCGCACCGCGGCCCGGCGGGCCTCGTGCGCGGCCACCTGGAACGGCACCCCGCGCTGCGCACCCTGCAGTGGACCTCGCCCGCCTTCGATGTCAGCGTGCAGGAGATCTTCACCACCCTGGGGGCCGGGGCGGAACTCGTCCTCGTCGACGACGACGTGCGGCTCGACCCGGCCGCCGTCGCCGAGGCCGTGCGCCGCCACGCGGTCGAGCGGGTCTTCATGCCCTGCACCCCGCTCCGGTACCTGATGGAGACCGGCCCGGAACTCCCCTCGCTGCGCGAGCTGTTCTCGGCCGGTGAGGCACTGGAGCTCACGGCGGGATTCCGCCGGTTCCTCACCGCGCATCCCCGCTGCACGCTGTACAACCAGTACGGGCCCACCGAGACCTCGGTCGTCGTCACCTCGCACCGGGTCGACGCCGCGGAGGACCGGCCGCCCATCGGCACCCCGGTCCCCGGAGCGGGCATCCGCCTCCTGGACGCCCAGGGCCGCCCGGTCCCGCTGGGCGCGGTCGGCGAGATCCACGTGTGCGGGACGCCGGTCGCGTACGGATACCACGCACGTCCCGAGGAGACCGCCGCCTCGTTCGGCACGGATGACACCGGCGCTCCCCGGTACCGGACCGGTGATCTCGCGCGCTGGCGCTCCGACGGCACCCTCGCCTACCTCGGCCGCGCCGACGACCAGGTCAAGATCCGGGGCCACCGCATCGAGCCGGGCGAGATCCAGGTCGTGCTGAACGACCGGCCGGAGGTCGCCGAGGCCGCCGTCGTCGCCCGGCGCGACCGGGCCGGTGAGGCCGAACTCGTCGCCTATGCGGTCCCCGTGGAACCGGACACCGACCTCGACGACCTGCGCGGCGCCCTCGCCGCGGAACTCCCCGATCACCTGGTGCCGCGCCACTGGGTCCGCGTGGACCGGCTGCCCGTCAACGCGTCAGGCAAGCTGGACCGGGACCGGCTGCCCGCACCGGACGCCGGAGTGCCGCAGCAGGGGGCCGAACCCGTCACCCCGCTGGAGAAGGAGCTGCACGAGCTGTGGTGCGCCGAACTGGGGCTGCCGCACGCGTCCGTGACGCGTTCCTTCTTCGAACTGGGCGGACACTCCCTCAGCGCGATCCGGCTGCTGAACCGGATGTCGGCGCTGCTCGGCGCCGAGCTCGGCATGGCGGAGTTCTTCCGCGCCCCCACCATCCGGGCGGTCGCGGCCCGGTGCGAGGAACGCCGCCCGATGATGCCCGGCGCCGAAACGGAAGATCCCGTACCCGCTGCCGGAGTTGCCGCCAGCGTGCCCATGACCTCCACCCTGCGCCGGCTGTGGCGGCGTCACCACGAACGCACCGATCCCAGCGTCTACAACGTCGCCCACCGCATCGACCTGCACGGCGCCCTCGACCCGGACGCACTGAGGCGCGCGCTCGGGGACCTGGTGGCACGGCACGAGGCGCTGCGCAGCAGGGCCGTGCACCGCGACGGCGAGCATCTCGTCGAGGTGCTCGCCGAGGTGCCCGTGGAGGTGGGGATCAGCCACCTGACGGCGTACGCCGACGACGAGGCCCGCGTCGAGCGCTGGTGCCAGGACCACGCGTGCGAACCGTTCGCGCTGGATACCGCACCGCTGTTCCGTTTCCGGCTCGGCCGGCTCGGCGCGGACCGCTGGGTGCTGGTGGCCGTCCTGCACCACGCCGTCTGCGACGGCTGGTCGATGGGCATCGTCTGGCACGACCTGCAAGAGCTCTACAACGCCCGCAGCGCGGGCTCCACCCCGGACCTCGCACCGCCGACGGCACAGTTCACGGATGTCGCCCGGGCGGAACACCGGCTCACCGACAGCCGCCGGGAGGAGCTTGAACGCTTCTGGCGCACCGAGCTCGCCGGCGTGCGACTGCGACCCGCCCTGCCCTGCGACCGCCCGCGTCCTGACGTGCCGTCCGGCCGGGGCGCCCTGCACACATGGGCCATCGGCGGCGCCGTGCCGGCCCGCGCGGCCGAGACCGCCGAGCGTCTCGGAGCCACTCCCTACGCGGTCCTCGCCGCGGCCTTCGCCACCTGGACGGCCCGGCTGTGCGGGCGCACCGACGACGTCGTCCTCGCGGCCTCCAGCGCCAACCGCGCCCGGCCGGAGCGGGAGGGCGTGGTCGGGCTGCTGGGCGACGCCGTGCTGCTGCGCGCCCGTCTGTCCGAGGCTCCGGCGTTCGCCGACCTGGTGACGCGGCTCGGCTCGACGCTGTTCACCGCCATCGACCACCAGGACCTGCCGCTGACCGAGGTCGTACGGCTCGTCTCGCCCGAGACGGCCGACGGGCTGTTCCCCACCGTGCTGTTCACGGTGGTCACGACGCCGCCGCCGGTGCTGGACCTGCGAGCGGTGTCCACCTCGGTCCGCGGCCTGCCCACCCGAGGGGTGGCCCGCAACGAGCTCTACGCGGTGTTCGTCCCCCGGGGCGACACCATCGACGTCACCTTCGAGTACGCCACCGACCTCTTCGACGCGGCGACGGTCCGGGCCTGGGGCGAGGACTTCACCGCACTGCTCGCCAAGGTCACGGCGGAGCCGTCGAGCCCGGTCGCGGAGCTGCTGCGCCCACCGCGGCAGGCGGAGGACACCCGGTGAGACCGGCCTGAGGGGGGCGGAGGGGGCCGGCCGCGCGAGCCGCCCTCCGCCGCCCGGCCACGTCCGCGCCGGCGCCCCGATACGTGCCTACACTGAGCGCATCGGGGTGCTCGCGACAGACCGGACCCGACCGTGTGCCATCAGCGGTTGTTCACAGCGGTACTCGTCCTGTTCCTCACGGCCCTGCCGACGGCCGGCGCAGCGGCCGCCGGCGGCGCACAGGGCGAGGAGGTCCCGCACGGCCCCGGTTTCGGGGCACGGGCCCTGCAGGCACTGATCGACGGCATCCAGTTCGGTGTCATCATCGCGATCACCGCCGTCGGTCTCTCCCTGATCTTCGGGACCATCCACCTGATCAACTTCGCGCACGGCGAGCTCGTCACCATCGGCGCCGTGTCCGCCTTCTTCCTGAACGCCTCCCCGTCGGGCCCCGGCTGGCATCTGATCCCCGCCGCCCTCGCAGCCGTGGCGTTCGGCGCCCTGCTGGGCGCGGCGATCGACCGCGGCGTGTGGCGACCGCTGCGGGCCCGCGGCACCGGGCTCATCAACATGTTCATCGTCACGATCGGCCTGTCCCTGCTGCTGCGGCACCTCGTGCTCGTGCTCTACGGAACCCGCCCCGCCTCCTACGCCCAGTACGACATCCAGAGCGCCGTCGAACTCGGCCCGGCCGGCATCACCCCGCGCGACCTCACCGTCACCCTCCTGTCGGTGCTGACGCTGCTCGGTGTCGCCGCACTTCTGCAACGGACCAGGACCGGCACCGCGATCCGGGCGGTCTCCGGCAACCGCGACCTCGCTGAGGCGTCGGGCATCGACGTGCAGCGCGTGGTGCTCGTCGTCTGGATGCTCGGCGGCGCGCTCGCCGCCCTGGGCGGGGTCTTCCTCGGACTGGTCGAGGTGGTCACCTGGGACATGGGGTTCAAGCTGCTGCTGCTCATGTTCGCCGGGGTGATCCTCGGAGGTCTCGGCTCCGCGTACGGCGCGATGGCCGGCAGCCTCGTCATCGGCGTCGTCGCCCAGATGTCCACCCTGTGGTTCCCGGTCGACCTGCAGTACGCCTGGGCGCTGCTCGCCCTGATCGTCGTCCTGCTCGTGCGTCCGCAGGGCATCCTCGGCCGGCGCGAGCGCGTCGGATGAGGGGTGTGCCATGGACTGGTCGGTCATCCTCTCCGACGCCATCCGCTCGGGCATCGGTCCCATCGCCGCCGTCTACGCGATCGCCGCCCTGGGCCTCAACCTGCACTTCGGCTACACGGGACTGCTCAACTTCGGCCAGGTCGGCTTCATGCTCGTCGGCGGGTACGGGCTCGCGATCACCGTGGCCACCTGGGGCGGTTCCCTGTGGCTCGGCGTCCTCGTCGGGCTGGCCTCCGCGGTCGTGCTCGCGCTGCTGCTCGGCCTGCCCACCCTGCGGCTGCGCGCCGACTATCTCGCGATCACCACCATCGCGGCCGGGGAGACGCTACGGCTGTTCTACCGGTCCAGCTGGGCCGAGCCGACCACCGGCGGAGTCTTCGGACTCCAGCGGTTCGCGGGCGACTTCTACGACCTGAACCTCATTCCCCGGGGCTCGTACGGCGTGTGGCTGGTCGAGTTCAGCTCCCGGGACCTGTTCGTGCTGATCGTCGCCTGGGCGCTCGTGGTGATCGTCGCGGTGCTGCTCGCCCTGCTGGTGCACAGCCCGTGGGGGCGCGTCATCCGGTCCGTCCGTGACGACGAGACCGCCGTGCGCAGCCTCGGGAAGAACGTGTACGCGTACAAGATGACGAGCCTCGTCCTCGGCGGCGTGCTCGGTGCCGTGGCCGGCATGCTGCAGGCCGTCCAGGTGCAGTCGGTGAGCGCGGACAGCTTCGATCCGGCCGTCACCTTCTTCCTCTACACCCTGCTCGTGCTGGGCGGTGCCGGGAGGATCCTCGGCCCGGTCGTGGGCTCGGTCCTGTTCTGGTTCGTGCTGACCTTCCTCGACAGCGCACTGCGGCAGGCCATCGACACGGGCGTCGTCCCGTCCGACGTGATCAGTACGTCGGAGACCGGCGCCGTGCGCTTCGCCCTGGTCGGGCTGGCGCTGATCCTGCTCGTGGCGTTCAGACCGCAGGGAATCCTCGGCAGCCGGAAGGAGATGTTGCTCAGTGGCCGCTGACACGCAGCCCCCGCCCGGCGACGCGCCTCTGCCCGGCGACGCGCCCCCGCCTGGCGACGCGCCCCCTCCCGCGTCCGCGCCCCGGCCTGCGCCCGTGCCCGAGGCCGTGCCCGGCGTGGCCAAGCCCGACCCGCTGCTCGTCCTCGACGAGGTGACCCGCCGCTTCGGCGGCCTCGTCGCCGTACAGGTCGATCACCTGGAGGTGCAGCGCGGCACCATCACGGCCCTGATCGGACCCAACGGAGCGGGCAAGACCACACTGTTCAACGTCGTGAGCGGGTTCGACCGGGCCGACGACGGCGAGTGGTCGTTCGACGGACAGCCCCTCACCGGGCAGCCGCCGCACCGGATCGCCCGGCGCGGCCTTGTCCGTACGTTCCAGCTCACCCGGACACCCGCCCGGCTCACCGTGCTGGAGAACATGCTCCTCGCGGCGACCGCACAGCGCGGCGAGCGGCTGCTGCCCGCGCTGCTGCGGCCGCTGTGGCGCGGACAGGAGCGGGAGATCGTGGCCAGGGCCGACGAACTGCTGGACCGCTTCCGCCTCACCGGGCTGCGCGACGACTACGCGGGCACCCTCTCCGGCGGCCAGCGCAAGCTGCTCGAACTGGCCCGCGCGCTGATGGTCCGCCCGGTCATGCTCCTGCTCGACGAGCCGATGGCCGGGGTGAACCCCGCACTGACCCAGTCGCTGCTCGGGCACATAACCGCCCTGCGCGACGAGGGGCTGACGGTGTGCTTCGTCGAGCACGACATGGACGTGGTGATGGGCATCAGCGACTGGGTGGCCGTCATGGCCGGCGGCCGCCTGGTGGCCGAGGGCCCGCCGTCCACTATCGGCCGCAACCGCGCCGTCGTGGACGCCTACCTCGGCAAACGGCACGACGAACCCGAAGCGACCGGCGAGGAGGCGCAGCCGTCATGACAGAGGCGGCCGAGAACGGAAAGGGGCGCCCGGAAGCGCCTGTGCTGGTGGCCGAGGCGATCGTCGCCGGATACCTGCCGGGCGTCGATGTCCTGCGCGGCTGCAGCGTCGAGGTCCGCCCGGGCGAGTTGGTCGGCGTGATCGGTCCCAACGGAGCCGGCAAGTCCACCCTGGCCAAAGCGGTCTTCGGCCTGCTGCGCGTCCGTAAGGGGACGGTACGGCTGCGCGGCGAGGACGTCACCAACCGGCCGGCGCACGAGCTGGTCCGCCGCGGCGTCGGATACGTGCCGCAGCTGCAGAACGTCTTCCCCGCGCTCACCGTCGAGGAGAACCTGCGGATGGGCACCTATCTGCGGCCGAAGTCCTACGACGAGCGGGCCGCCGCGGTCGAGGAGATCTTCCCCGTCCTGGCCGTCCGCCGGAAGCAGAAGGCGGGTTCGATGTCCGGCGGCGAACGGCAGATGCTCGCGATGGCCCGCGCGCTGATGACCGAACCGCGGGTGCTGCTGCTCGACGAGCCGTCGGCGGGACTGTCCCCGGTATTCCAGGACCAGGTGTTCGACCGGGTGAAGGAGATCAACGGCGCGGGCGTCGCCGTGCTCATGGTCGAGCAGAACGCCCGCAGGTGCCTGCAGATCTGCGCCCGCGGGTACGTGCTCGACCAGGGCCGCAACGCCCACACCGGCGCGGGCACGGATCTGCTGCAGGACGAGAAGGTGATCGAGCTCTACCTCGGCACGCTCGCCCGCGTCCGCTGAACCTCTCCTGTGCGCCTCACCGCTGGCCCCTGCTCAGCTCGGTGCGCACGGTGTGCAGCTGCCCCTTGTCGTCGTACGCGTACACCTCGATCGTCGCCTCGCCGGGTTCACCCGCCTCGGTGAAGTCGAGCGGACCGCTGACGCCGTCGTAGTCGATGTTCCTGCCGTCCGCCAGCAGCTCCTTGCAGGCGGCGAACGACGTGCACTTGTCGCCGTCCTTGGTGACCGCGGTCATCTCCTCGACGAACCTGCCCGGGTCGTCCGATCCGGCCGCCTCCGCGGCGAGCGCGATGGTCGTCACGCAGTCGAACGTCTGCGGCGCGAACTGCAGCTCCTTCAGGCCGGGTGCGAACGCCTTCAGGGCCTTCACATACTCCGGGTTGGACTCCGACGACGGAGCCGTCCCCTTCATTCCGGCGAGCGTGGCGGGCTTGCCGGGGGCGACGAGGCCGGGCAGTTCCTCACTGCGCAGCCCGTCGGTCCCGTAGACACCGATCTGCCCGGGGCCCAGTCCCGCCTCGATCAGGCCCTGAAGAATCTGGGTGCCCTCCTCGAAGGCGATCACCACGGCGGCATCCGGATTCGCGTTCCTGACCTGCTGCACGAGCTGGTCGTAGTTGGTGGCCTTCGGGTCGTAGGTCTCGGCGACCGTCACGGTCGCACCGCCGTCCTCCAGTGCCTTCTTCGTGGAGTCCAGCAGGCCGCGCCCGTAGTCGTCGGCGCGTGCGACCAGGGCCACCCGGTCATGGCCGTCGTCCAGGACGGTCTTCGCGAGGATCGGCGCCTGCAGGTCGTCGCTCGGGGCGGTACGGAAGTAGAACCCGCCGTCGTCGTAGTCGGTGAAGGTGGCTGCCGTGTTCGACCCCGAGCACTGGACGACACCCTCACCGGTGACGCGGTCGATGATCGCCAGCGACATCCCGGATGCCGCCGCCCCGATGATGGCGTCCACCCCGGAGGCCAGTACGCGGTCCGCCGACTGTGCCGCGACGGCCTCCTGATTCGCCTCGTCACCCGAGACCACGGCCGGTACCGGCTTGCCGAGGACACCCCCTGCGTCGTTGATCGCCTTGATCGCGAATTTCGTCGACTCGATCATCGGGGGCCCGAGGAAGGCCAGCTGACCGGTCTCCGGCAGGACGTAGCCGAGTTTCAGTTCGCCGTCCTCGTCGCGGGCCACCGCTGCCGAAGCGCCCCCACCGCCGCTCGAGCCGAAGGCGGTCGCCAGGAGTACGGCCGCGCCCAGGAAGATCGCGGACCGTCGTTTCGACGTGTGCATGTCCGCCTCCCTCAGTAGAGGCTGTGTGCTGTTCTGTAAAGAGGGTAATCCGGCCGGATGCGGCGACGGAGCGGGCCCAGATGATCGTCCGGCGTGCGGAAAACCCGTCGTCCTGAGGCGGAGCCGCTGGCTAGACTCCCGGCGCCGTGACGCGGACACGTACGACGTCACGCACCCGTTCCCGGCCGAGGAGGTCCATGTCCGGCGTGAAGATGCATGCCGACGAGGTCGACATCGACGTGTCGCTCGTCGCCCGCCTGGTCAGGGCGCAGTTCCCGCACTGGGCGCATCTGCCCGTACGGAAGGTCCCCTCCGCGGGCACCGACAACGCCATGTACCGGCTGGGGGACGACCTGGTGGTCCGTCTGCCGCGCGTCCCCGGGGCGGCGCTCCAGGTCGACAAGGAGCAGCGCTGGCTGCCGCTGCTCGCCCCGCGCCTTCCGCTGCCGGTGCCCGTGCCCGTCGGCCGGGGCGTGCCCGGTGAGGGGTACGAGCTGCCCTGGTCGGTGTACGGCTGGCTCGACGGCGCGAACGCGTTCGACGAGCCCGTCGCCGATTCCGCGCACGCCGCCGTGGAGTTGGGCCGGTTCGGCGCTGCCCTGCGCACGGTCGGCGCCGACGGCGGGCCGCCGTCCTTCCGCGGCGGCCCCGTCCGTTCGCGCGAGGACGACGTCCGGGCGGCGATCCGGGACCTGGGCGCGGACGGCACCGTGGACGCGGACGCGGCGACGGCGGCGTGGGAGGAGGTCCTGCGGCTGCCCCAGTGGCAGGGCGACCCGGTGTGGGTCCACAGCGATCTCCTGCCGGGCAACCTGCTCGTCAGGGACGGCAGGCTCAGCGCCGTCATCGACTTCGGCTGCGTGGGCGTCGGGGACCCCGCCTGCGACATGATGGCGGCCTGGACGCTGCTGACGGCCGGGACCCGGGACCTGTTCCGCGAGGCGGCCGAGGTGGACGACGCCACGTGGGCACGCGGCCGGGGGTGGGCGCTGGCCTGGGGTCTGACGACCGAGCACTACTACCGCGTCAGGAACCCGGTGCTCGCCACCGTGGCCCGCCGTGCGATGCGTGAGGCCCTCGCGGAGTACGAGGGCGTCACCGGCTGACGCTGCGTCACCAGGATGGGTCGTCCAACGATTCGGTGACCGGTCGTCGGCACCGCGCCGCTCCCGCGGTCGGGGAGGACAACGTCGCGTGCAGTCCCGCCGCGGACACGGGGCTGCTCGGCGTGGCCGAGGCGGACGCCATCGCCGTGGCCCGCGAGGAGATGCGCACCGGCCGCCTCCACGAGCACTTCGTCGTCTGGCCACTGGCGCCGGGGTCCGCTCGCTCGTGGTGGACCGGGGACTGCTCGCCGAGGAGGAGGCAGGCGACATCCTGTGCCCGAGGAACCCGCTGCGGCCCGGGACGCCGGCACCGGCCGGACGAACGCCGGCCGGCGGAGGGCGCCTCACTCCGCCGGCCGGCCGTGCAGCGCCCCGCCCGCTACGGGGCGACCGCCATGTCGAACAGGTGGACGTTGGCGTTCGCCGGGAGGACGACCACCTCGACGGTCTTCGCCGGATCGAGCGGGACCGAGTGGGCGAACACCCGGTAGGCGATGCCCGCGTTGCCGTACCCGTCGGGCCGGTTGCGGCCGTCGGACGACTTGACCAGCGTCGCGCCGTGCGCGGTGGCGTCCTGGAAGGACCAGTTGGGGAAGCCCACCGCGCCCCTGGTGCTGGTTCCGTCGGTGTAGATCACCGTCGCCGTGCCGGTGGCCCCGGTGGTGACGCCCGAGCCGAGGAGGACCAGGCGGCTTCCCCTGGCGTCGATCCGCACGGCCTGCCCCGTGCTCGCCACGTTGTTCTTCGTGCCGGGCGCGGCGGTCGGCCAGGTGAGCCGGGCCCCCAGGGCGGTCACCGGCGCTCCCGGCGTGAGCCCGACGGCCGCCAGCTTCTGCGCGGAGAAGCTGTTGCCCTCGCCGTCGTAGTCACCGGGCGCGGTGTTGCTCTCGTCGGTGATGCCGACGTTGTTGTACGCGTCCGAGAGGCGGGCCAGGACCGGACCCGAGCGCTGCACACGAGTACCGGTGGCGGTGCCCCGGCCGTCGCCGCCCTCATAGGTGGCGGTGGCCGTGAACGTGCGCATCGTGAACCCGGGGCGAGGCTCCGGCACCTGGATCCTGAACTCCGCCGTGGCGGTGGTGCCCGGCGCGTACGAGCCGTCGAGGCGGCGCACGGCGGGCTGCACCGCCCACCCCGCAGGGCCCGCGAAGGCGACCTCGAGGCGGCGCATGCGCTCCGGCCCCGCGTTGGTGACGGTGACCTTGACCGCCGAGACGGCGGGGCCGTCCAGATCGACGGGGGAGATCGCCACCTCGGTGCGTGCCGCGGGCGCGGGCTCCTCTGCGGCCTGTGCGGCGGCCGCGGGGGCGCCGGTGAACGCCAGGGCCGCCACCGACAGGGCCGCCACGGCTCTTCGTGGCGCGGTCAGAAGGACGGACATCGCTGCTCGCTCCTTGTCTCGGGGGGGGCGGGGGGAGGGCGGGGCCCGGCGTCACACCGGTGGCATCTCGGTCATACGGGAGTCGAGCCCACCGCGCAGGTTCACCCATGCGCCTCGCGTGAAGTCGGGCACCGCCACGGGCTTGCCCTTGCGGTCGAGGGACATGACGCTCAGCGGAACCGGGGAGCACCAGGCGGCCGAGTCGTACACGTCGATGTCCGGCACCAGACCTGCCCGCATCTGCTGCACCGTGCGCCACTGGAGGACGTAGTCCATGCCGCCGTGGCCGCCGTTGTTCGCCGCGTCGTCCCCGATCTTCTTCCAGAGCCAGTGGTCGAACTCCTTGCGGTACGGCTCGAAGTCCCGCCACGCGTGGCCGCCGTGATCCGGCTCGAAGTAGACGCGCCCGCCGGTACGCGACGTTCCCGCGTAGTCCTCGAAGATGCCCCGGCTGCCGGCGAGGGAGTTGATGCGGCTGTACGGACGCGGCGAGCTGACGTCGTGCTCGGCCCGGATGACGCGGCCGTTCGCCGTCTCGATCAGGCAGGTGACCAGGTCGCCGTTGATGTACGTCTCGTTCCAGGAGGGGTGCCCCTTGGGAACGAAGCGCTCGCGGTAGTCGGCCAGTCCCCTGGGGGCGGTGGCGGTGGTGCGCAGGGTCGTCATGCGGTCGCCGCGGTTGATGTCCATGGCCGCGGCGACCGGGGCGAGCCCGTGCATCGCGTAGAAGGAGGCCGTGCTGCGGGTGTGCCACAGACGGCGCCAGGAGTCCGTGTAGTATGTGTTCGAGAACAGCAGCGCGCGCAGGTCGTGCAGGTAGCCGCCGTGCCCGTTGGTGACGTCACCGAACACGCCCTCGTGCGCCATCTTGAGCATCGCCAGCTCGTTGCGCCCGTACGAGCAGTTCTCCGCGAGCATCAGGTGGCGGCGGGTCCGCTCGGAGGTGTCGACCAGGTCCCACAGCTCGTCGAGCCCGGTGGCGATGGGGAGTTCGACGATGACGTGCTTGCCGGCCAGCAGGGCGGCCCTGCCCTGCTCGTAGTGGAACTCCCACGGTGTCGCGATGTACACGAGGTCGATGTCGTCGCGACCCAGCATCGCGGCGTACGACTCGGCGGAGCCGCCGTACTCGGCGGGGCGCGGCTTGCCCGCCTTGACCAGGTCGTCCGCGACGCGCTTCGCGCGGTCGGTGCGGATGTCGCAGACGGCGGTCACCTGACAGCCGGGAACGACGGACCAGCCCTTGGTCATCCCGTTGCCGCGGTTGCCGAGGCCGATGGTGGCGACGCGGACCGTCCGGTGCGCCTCGTACGGCACGTTGATCATGGACTTCTGGCCGGCCTGGCGACTCGGCGCGGCGGCTGTGGCCGTGACGTCGGCGTCGGCGCCCGGCGCAGCGGACGCCGGGGAGGCGGCGCCGGCCCCCAGACCGACGGCGAGCGCACCGGCGGCGGCGCCTCCGAGCACCGAACGCCGTGAGACTTCGGGGACTTCAGGCATGACGAACTCCAGACATGAGGTCGGCATCACTGGCGGGACGACTCTGACGGGACCGCCACGGGCATGTCAATAGATGCTCGCAAGAACCGAGTTGCAAACAGAAATGCACAAGTGTGCGGGGGCGTGACCTGCGCGGTCACCGTGCCCTCGGCGTGCTGGCGCGCATCGTCGACAGTGTTGTCGGTGCGACTGGTGGCGTGCGCGCGGACACGCGGGTCGCCTGCGGCCGGTCCGGCGATCTCGTGCCCGGGCCGGGGAGCGGCGCATCGGCCGCCGGGTGGCAGGTCCCGCGAGCTCGCGCCGCGGGTGCGGTGGAGGCGCCCCTGCCTGCGCGGGGCCACCCCCCCCATCAACCGGACCGCCTTCGGCCGGTACGCGAGGCCACGGCGCGGCCGCCTGGCCGGTGTTCGTCGTGTCCGAACGGGGGCTGCGCCTCGGTGTGTCGGGTCGTTGGAGCCCTCGGGTGGCTGTGTTTCGGTGGCGGGGCGCGGGATGTCCGACCGGTGTGGGACGCCGACCCTGGCGGATCAGCACGCCGCCGTCGCCGATGACGTGCGGCGGCTGGATGGCCCGCCGCCGCCACCGCCGCCTGGCCGGCTTTCGCTACCCGAACGGTGGCACGCCTTGGCCTGTCCGGTCGGCGGCCGACGGCTCGCGCGGGGCGGCCGACGGCCCAGGACACCGGCCCGGACGGGTCCATGTGCCAGCGTCCACGACGACTTGAGGAGCTCGACGGCCCGACGGCTCGACGGCCCGACGGCCCGACGGCCCGACGGCCCGCACCCCGCGCCGCCGCATGCGCCACCCGGCCGGCCGGCGGCGAGCAGGTGCCTCGTACGTGCGCCCTGGGGAGAGGTCAGGGAGACGTGCCGCGCACCGGCCCCGTGCTCGTGCGGACGATCAGTTTCGGTTCCACCGACGCCGGTTCGGGTGCGGCCTGCGGGTCGGCGATGTGCCGCAGCAGATGGCCGACCGCCAGCGCGCCCATCTCCGCGAACGGCTGTGCCACCGTCGTGAGCGACGGCGAGCAGTACTCGGCCAGGGCGATGTCGTCCACCCCCACGACCGAGATGTCCTCCGGCACGCGCCGGCCCAGCTCGTGCAGCGCCCGGATCACGCCGAACGCCATCTCGTCGCTCGCCACGAAGACTGCCGTCACCTCCGGAATGCGGCCCACGATCAGGCCGTTGCGGTACCCCGACGAAGGCGACCAGTCGCCCTTGAGCACCGGCGGCACGGTCCTGCCCTCCGCCTCCAGCGTCTCCCGCCAGCCCTGCAGCCGGCTCGCCGCGTCGAGCCATTCGCCCGGCCCCGCGACGTGCCAGACCGTCTCGTGACCCAGGTCGAGCAGGTGACGCGTGGCCAGTCGCGCGGCCTGCGACTGGTTCACCGCCACGACCTCGGACGCCTCGGTGCGTGAACCGTCGATGGTGACGGTGGGCAGCGAACCGGTGAGCTGTTCGATGCGCGGGCTCACATGGATGAGCGGGATCGCCAGGATGATCCCCTCGACGCGCTGGTCCGCGAGCCGCGAGAGCGCGGCCTCGACGGCGGAGGTGTCGAGGGACGCGGTCGACGCGGTGGACACCGCGTACCCGGCCGCCCGCGCCGCGCTCTCGAGGCCGAAGGTCAGGGTCAGCCGGGAGTAGAACGTCGTCTGCAGTGTCACCACGCCGATCGTCCGGCTCCGCCCGGACGAGAGGCTCTGTGCCGCGCTGTTCATGCGGTAGCCGAGCTGGTCGACGGCCGCGAGCACCTTCTCGCGGGTCCGCTCCCGGACGTTCGGGTGCCCGGACAGGACGCGCGAGACGGTCTGCGCGGACACCCCGGCGACCCGGGCCACGTCGGCCATGCCGGGCGGCCGTCCGGCGCCCTCGCCACCGTTCGCTGTCTGCATGCGGCCCTCTTTCCGTTCCTACGGGCCGGATGATACCGGCCTCATCCGCGCGGCGCCGGGGTGATCGGGACGGGCGATCCCAATTTTGGCATCGATAACATTCTCTGCCATAGTTCCGGTCATGAGGGCCAAGGCGGGGCCGGGGCCGTGCCGTGCCCATCGATCTCGCAGCAGACCCCGCCGAGCGTGTCCGGGTCTGGCCCTGCCCACGTTCACAAGGAGAGGCCGTGAAGAAGTGTCGTACGCGCACCGTGGGAACCGCCGCAGGCGGCACGCATCGGTGGATGCTCGTCCGCCGAGAAGGGCTCCGGCGGCGGTGAGCCGGTATCGCTGACGTTCCGGCGCTGGTCACCCGGTTGCGCGGACGCGGCCGAGGCCTGCGGCTCGCCGGGTCCGGGACGGGCCTGGCACGGTACGCCGTTCTTGAGAGCGGTAACATCATGCCCGCCATGGTGCTCGGCGGCGATCGGCTCCAGCCGGTCACCGTCGGCCTCGGCGGCCGGAAGCGGGCCGTGTGGCCGTACCGGCCCCGCTCGTCGTCATGGGTCGCTGGTCTCCGTGACACCCCTGATCGTCGCTTTCGTCGTTCTCATGGCCCTCATGGCCCTCATGGCCTTCGTCGCCCCGCAGCGCTTCGGCGCGCCGGCATGACCGCTGGAGCCGTCAAGTGAGCCCCACCGCCCCGAACGCCCTGCTGACCCACCCCGACGGCGAACTGCTGCGGGCCGGCCGCCCCCACCGCGTCCTCGCCGGAACGCTGCACTACTTCCGGGTCCACCCCGGCCAGTGGCGCGACCGGCTTGAACGCCTGGCCGCCATGGGTCTCAACACCGTGGACACCTACGTCGCCTGGAACTTCCACGAACGGCGCCCCGGCGAGCACCGGTTCGACGGCCGGCACGACGTCGAGCGCTTCGTCCGCACCGCCCAGGAGACCGGTCTCGACGTGATCGTCCGGCCCGGACCGTACATCTGCGCCGAGTGGGACAACGGCGGCCTGCCCGCGTGGCTGACCGACCGGCCCGGCATGCGGCTGCGCTCCTCGCACGCCCCCTACCTGGAGGAGGTCGCCCGCTGGTTCGACGTCCTCATTCCCCGGATCGCCGCCCTCCAGGCCGCGAACGGCGGGCCCGTCGTCGCCGTCCAGGTGGAGAACGAGTACGGCAGCTACGGGGACGACCAGGCCTATCTGCACTGGGTGCGCGACGCCCTGGTGGAGCGCGGCATCACCGAACTCCTCTACACCGCCGACGGGCCCACCGCGCTGATGCTCGACGGAGGCACTCTGCCCGGCGTGCTCGCCACCGTGACGTTCGGCTCGCGCGCCGACCAGGCGGCCAGGCTGCTGCGCTCACGCCGGGAGGGGGAGCCGTTCCTGTGCGCGGAGTTCTGGAACGGGTGGTTCGACCACTGGGGCGAGAAGCACCACACCCGCTCCGCAGGGAGCGCGGTCGCCACATTGGACGAGATCCTCGGCGAGGGCGGTTCTGTCAGCCTCTATCCGGCGCACGGCGGCACCAACTTCGGGCTGTGGGCCGGTGCCAACCACGACGGCGACGTGTTCCAGCCCACCGTCACCAGCTACGACTCCGACGCGCCGGTCGCCGAACACGGGGCGCTCACCCCGAAGTTCCACGCGATGCGGGACCGGCTGCTCGCGGCCACCGGTGCCGAGCCGCGCCCCCTGCCCGCACCACCGCGCCTGCTCACCCCGCGCATCCTGCCCCTCACACGGCGGGCCGGACTGCTCGGCGCGCTGGAGGCCGTGTCCGACGCCGTCGCCTCGCCCGACCCGCTGAGCTTCGGGCAGCTCGGTCAGGCGTCCGGGCTCGTCCTGTACCGCGCCCACCCGGTGCTCCCGCCCGGTGCGATCGAACTGACCGTGACCGGCCTGCACGACCGCGCGCAGGTCTTCGTCGACGGCAGCCCCGTCGGCGTGCTGGAACGCGAGACGGCTTCCCTCGCCCTCGACGGGGAGGGCGGCCGCGTCGTCCGCCTGGAACTGCTCGTCGAGAACCAGGGCCGCATCAACTACGGGCCGCTGCTGGGCCAGGGCAAGGGCATTCTCGGCGGAGTGCGCATCGGACGCCGTCTCGTCCACAACTGGACGATGCACCCGCTGCCGCTCGACGAGTGGTCCGCCGGCCTCCTCGACCGGGCCGTGCGGGCCGCACCGGCGGAAGGGACGACGGGCTTCGCCCGGGCGGCCTTCACGGCGGACGGGACCGCGGACGCGTTCCTCGCGTTCCCCGGCTCGGGCAAGGGCTTCGTCTGGATCAACGGCTTCCTGCTGGGCCGCTACTGGAACATCGGCCCGCAGGTCACGCTCTACCTGCCGGCACCGCTCACCGTCGCGGGCGAGAACACCCTCACCGTGCTCGAACTGGAGTGCCTCGGCGACACCGTGGAGCTGCGCGACACCCCCGAACTCGGCCCGCCCGAGGAGTACATCGAGACGTTCTCCTGACCGACCGACCGACCGACCGACCGACCGGCCTACCGACCGACCGACCGAAGCCGCCCGCCGTCCGTGCCACCAGGGGAGGAGCACGGACGGCGGGCCTTCTCGCGTCCGCCGGACGCGGCGCCCCGGACGCACGGCGGGAGCGGCCCGCACCAGCGGCCCGCTCCCGCCGCCCTCCTCCCGCCTCGCGGGTCTCAGACCCCTGCGAGGACGCCCAGCAGCCTCGCCACCTCCGACGCCACCGCGTCACGGGCCGGGCCCAGGTACCTGCGGGCGTCCGCGACGTCGGGGGACGCCTCCAGACGCTCCCGCACGGTGCGGGTGAAGAGCTTGTTGAGATGGGTGGAGATGTTCACCTTGGTCATCCCCGCCGTGACGGCCTTCGCCAGATCGGTGTCACTGACACCCGACGAACCGTGCAGCACCAGCGGCACGGGCACGGCCTCGCGCAGCCGCGCGATGAGCTCGAAGTCGAGGACCGCGTCCCGGGTGAGCATGGCGTGCGAACTGCCCACGGCGACGGCCAGCGCGTCGACGGCCGTCGCCGCGGCGAACGCACGGGCCTCGTCGGGATCGGTGCGGACGCCGGGCGCGTGCGCGCCGTCCTTGCCGCCGACCTCGCCCAGCTCGGCCTCCACCCACACGCCGGCGCTGTGGCAGTGCTCGGTGATCTCCCGCGTGGCGGCCACGTTCTCCTCGTAGGGCAGCTTGGAGGCGTCGAACATGACGGAGGTGAAGCCGAGGTCGACGGCCTCGCGCACGAGGCCCAGGGACTCGGCGTGGTCGAGGTGGACCGCCACCGGGACGTCGGCCCCCCGGGCCACGGCGAGGGAGGCGAGCCCGATCGGGGCGAGCCCGCCGTGGTAGCGGACGGTGTTCTCGCTGACCTGGAGGACGACCGGCAGCTGGGCGAGCTCGGCGCCGGCGACGATCGCCTCGGCGTGTTCGAGCTGCACGACGTTGAACGCGCCGACACCCGAGGTGTTCGCGCGGGCCGGACCGACGATCTCGTCAGTGGACGTGAGAGGCATGGGTGTTCTCCACGGAAACGGTGGTACGGAACTGGGCGTGGACGTCCGCGTCGACATCGCCGGCCGTGGGGCAGGGGACCGCGGCGGCCGACAGCGCCACGGCCTCGCGCCGCCGCACCGGCCACGGATCGCCGTTCGCGAGCGAGGCGGCGGGCGCGGCGACACAGGCGTCCCCCGCGCCCGTCGGGTCCCCGGACAGACGGCGCGGGGGAGCGGCCCGCCACGCACCCTGCGGGGTGACCGCGTACAGCCCCTCCGGCCCCCGCGAGGCCCCCACGGCCTGCGCTCCGAGCGCGCGCAGGACCTCCGCGGCTGCGCGCGGCCGGGCTGCGGGAAGAGTCGGCCGCCGGTGCGGTGGCGGCGTCTTCGACCAGCCCGGCCCGCGGGTCACGGTGAGGATCACGGCGCCGCCGCTCCCGCCACCGGCCGCCGGCCGGGCCCGGACGCGGCGGCTCCCGCGGTCACGGCCCCGCGGTGGACCGGCTCGACCGCCGCCGCCTGCCAGGCGAGGATCCCGGCGCCCAGGCACCCCGCCTCGTCGCCGAGTTCGGCCCGGACCAGTTCGGGCCGGCGCTGGAACGTGAGCCGTTCGCCGAGACGCGCCCGCAGCGGATCGAGCAGCAGGCCGCCCGCTTCCGAGAGACCGCCGCCGATCACGATCACACCCGGTGCCAGAAGCGTCGTGAACGTCGCCAGCGCCGCGGCCAGCGCGTCGACCGCGCGGTCCCACACGGCCACGGCCACGGGGTCGTCCTGCGCCACCAGGCGCGCCACCCCGGCGGCGCCGTCGACGGCGCGCCCGGAACGCGCCGTGTACGCCGCCTCGATCGCCGCGGCGGACGCCACGGTCTCCAGGCAGCCCCGGCCGCCGCAGGCGCACCGCTCGCCGTCGGGCTCCACCACGGTGTGGCCGAGCTCTCCGGCGTACCCGAGGCCGCGCACCATCCGGCCCTCGCACACGACGGCCGCCGAGATGCCGGTGCCGACCGGCACGAAGAGCGCGTCCCGCGCACCGCGCGCGGCACCGGTACGGCACTCGGCGAGCCCGCCGGCGCGCACGTCGTGCCCGAGTGCGACGGGCAGGTCCGTCGCGTCCCGCAGCAGTGCCGCGAGCGGCAGGTCCGACCAGCCGATGTTGGCGGAGTACACCGCCCGTCCGGCCTCCTCGTCGACTGTCCCGGGGACCACCGTGCCCGCATGGCGGACCGTCAGGTGCCGGTCGGCGGCCCGGGCCGCGAGGTCGCGCAGCGCGCCGGTGATCGCGGCCACCACCGCGTCGGGGCCGTCCCGGCGGGGCGTCGGCCTGCGCAGCACGGCCAGGGGCGTCAGCGCCCGGTCGAGCAGCGCCCCCTTCATGCCGGTGCCGCCGACGTCCAGCGCCACGACGCAGTCGCGCGTGCCGTGCGGATCAGGCATGGCTGTTCTCGAGGATGACGGACCGGGTGAGGTTGCGCGGACGGTCGGGGTCGTACCCGCGCGCCTCGGCGAGCAGCACGGCCAGCCGCTGCACCCGGATCAGGTCCGCCAGCGGGTCGAGCCCACCGGCCGCGTCCCCGGACCCGGCGACGAAGGTGCCGCCGACCCGCTCGACGTCGTCGGCCAGGCCCGTCGGCGTCGCACCGAAGAGCCACGCCACGCGGCCGGGGCCGGTGATGCTGATCGGCCCGTGCCGGTACTCCATGGCCGGGTACGACTCGGTCCATGCGCCCGCCGCCTCCCGCATCTTGAGTCCCGCCTCCAGGGCGAGGCCGTAGGTCCAGCCCGTGCCGAGGAACGTGAACTGCTCGGCCGCGCGAACCTGGGCGCTGAGCGGCTCGGCGAGGGCGCGCTCGGCGTCCTCGACGGCCCGTGCCAGCGGACGCACCCCCGCGGGCAGCGCGTCCTCGGCCTCCAGGTGCGCGCGCAGCAGGGCGAGCGCCGTGGTGGCGAAGCGGGTCTGGACGACCGACTGCTCGTCGGCGTAGTCCAGGACGGCTACGGCGTCGGCCGCGTCGATGACGGGCGTGGCGGGGTCGGCGGTGAGGGCCGCCGTCGCGACGGTCCCCTTCACCTCGGCCAGTACGTCGAGGACCTCGGTGGTGGTGCCGGACCGGGTGATGGCGAGGACGCGGTCGTAGGCCCGGCCGGCGGGGAACTCGGAGGCGGCGAAGGCGTCGGTCTCGCCGTGGCCGCCCGTCTCGCGGAGCTGGGCGTAGGCGAGGGCCATGAACCAGGAGGTGCCGCAGCCGACGACGGCGACACGCTCGCCGCGGCGCGGCAGGACGCCGTGGAGCGAACCGACGGCCTCGGCCGCTCGCCTCCAGGTGTCCGGTTGGGAGGCGATCTCGACCGAGGTGCGGGAGGCGTCCGGGGCGGTCATGGGCTGAACTCCTTGCTCAGAAGGGTCGGTTGACGTATGAGGGCCGCGGGCCCGCTATTTGACGGATCCGGCGGTCAGACCGGACACCACCTTGCGCTCGATGAAAGCGAACAGCACGACGACGGGCACGATGGCGATGACCGAGCCTGCGAAGAGATAGTTCCACTGCACGGTGTAATTGCCGATGAAGCTGTTGATGCCGACGGTCAGCGGCTGGCTCTCGGGGACGGTCGACAGGGTCAGACCCATGACGAACTCGTTCCACGCGGCGATGAACGTGCAGATCATCGCGGTGACGACCCCCGGCAGCGCCAGCGGCAGGGTGACCCGTACGAGTGCCCCCATGCGCCCGAGACCGTCGTCTTCTCGGCGGCGGCCTTCACCTCGTCCCACGTCTTCGGCGGCTCGGTGACGCCGGCCTTCGCGAAGACGCCCTTGTTGTAGAACAGGGCGCGGGCCGAGGAGACGAACGGGATGCCGTACTGCGTCCCGTCGACCTCTCCCGCCTTCGCGAAGCTGTCGATGAGGTTGGCGCGGGTCTTCTCGGAGAGGACCTCGTCCGCCTTGTGGAGCAGGTCGTCGGCGACCTTGTCGGCATAGCCGCCGGTCTGGAGGACGTCCGGAACGTTCCCGCTCTGGATCATGGTCTTGACCTGGGCGTCGATGTCGTTCCAGTTGATGACCCGCACATCGACCTTGATCGTGGGGTTGGCGGCGGTGAACCTCTTGGCCACGTCCTCCCAGTAGGCCGTGGAGCTGTTGGACGCCTTGTCCCCGTAATCGGCGGCGACGAGCTTCAGCGTCACCTCCCCGTCGGCCGAACCGCCGCCCCCTCCGCATGCCGTGAGCGTGAGCGCGCCGATCGCGCAGGCCGCGGAGAGAGCGAGTATGCGCTTGTTCACTGCCAAGACCGCCTTCGTCACAAGACCTCGACCCTGCACGGGGTCCCTTGCGCTCAGCACGCTGTCGCACTGTCGCCATGCTTGTCAAGAGTTGCTCGTTTCTCATGAGTTTCAAGCAGAAGTAAGCGAAAACGCTGAGGGGTGCGGTGGTCGCCGAGCATCTGCCCGCACCGGTCGCGGGCGTCCCCAGTACGATCAGTGGCAGCTCAGGGCGGTTGCACGGCGACAAGGAGTCCGACGATGTCCAAGCACGAGCGCTGGAACGCGCTGCTGGAGCTGCTGGCCGCCGACGGGCGTCTGGATGTCGAGGAGGCCGCGAGCGCGCTGGACGTGTCCAGCGCCACCATCCGCCGGGACCTCGACGAGCTGGCGGAGCAGCAGATGCTCGTCCGCACCCGCGGCGGTGCGATCGCGCACGGCGTCTCCTACGAACTGCCGCTGCGCTACAAGTCCTCGCGACACGCTCCGGAGAAACAGCGGATCGCCGCGGCGGCCGCCGACCTCATAGGGGACGGCGAGGTGGTGGGACTCAACGGCGGGACGACCACGACCGAGGTCGCCCGGGCGCTCGCGCTGCGGGCGAGCGGCGGGCAGCGGGAGACGACCGGCGCACCCTCGCCCGTCTTCACCGTGGTGACCAACGCGCTCAACATCGCGGGGGAGCTCGCCGTGCGCCCGCAGATCAAGATCGTGACCACCGGCGGCGTGGCACGCCCGCAGACCTACGAGCTCGTGGGACCGCTGACCATGGGCGTGCTCAACGAGGTCGTGCTGGACGCGGTCGTCCTCGGCGTCGACGGTGTGGACCCGCAGTTGGGCATCATGGCGCACCACGAGGACGAGGCCAGCGTCAGCAGGCTGTTCGCCGAGCGGGCGCACCGGGTGATCGTCGTGACCGACTCGTCCAAGCTGGGCAGGCGCGCCTTCGCCCGGATCTGCGGACTCGACCGCATCGACGTCCTCGTCACCGACGCCAACATCTCCGCGGAGACCTCGGCCCGCCTGGCCGACGCGGGAGTCAAGGTCATCGCCGTCTGACACCGGCCGGCCGGGCCGTCATCCGTTCCTCCGCGCCCTCGAGCGCGCGGCCCACCGCGCAGTAACACCCTGCCCGGCTGACCGGGGGTCGTGGCCCTCGCACCCCAGCCATGTGCTTGTAGTTGCGCTGATTGCGCCTCACGCAATCACCAATACGCATGCAAGGGGGCGGTTGTCGCTCCGCTCGGTCTCGTCTCGGTTCTCGCGGGACCAGGCGGTGCGGCGAACCCCGCCGAGTACGACCGGTCGAACGGCGAGTCCCGTGCGGGCGAGGCTCAAGGTGACGGACGCCAACCGCTTCACTCGGTGCTTTTGAACCTGGTGACCACATATCCGGGCCGTTTGGAGCGCAGAGAACTCCGTGTCCTCCGGACAGGTCACTGTGCCAAGATCCAGCGCATGGCTGTTCGATACCCGTCCCCCCTGCGTCCCGGTGACCGTGTTGGTGTTACCGCTCCATCGAGCGGGGTCGCGAAGGAACTGCGGGAGCGCCTCAATGTCGCCGTTCGTGACGTCCAGGATCGCGGGTACGAGGTCGTCATAGGCCGGTGCATGGACGGCTCCGGGCACGTCAGCTCTTCGGCGCCGCTGACCGCGCAAGCGAGCTGATGTCGATGCTGACCGACTCCACTGTCAAGGCCATCGTGCCGCCGTGGGGCGGAGAGACTGCGATTGACCTGCTACCACTGCTCGACTGGGACAGGCTGCGGGAGGCAGAGCCCACCTGGCTCGTTGGATTCTCCGACATGTCGACCCTGATCACGCCGATGACTCTGATCACTGGGACGGCGACCGTCCATGGCAACAACCTCATGGACACGCCCTACCGAGTGCCTGAAGGACTGCGATCGTGGCTCGACATCGTTGCAGCGCCGCCGGGGCACCAGTTCACCCAGACTCCGCCCGGTCGCCACCGGACCACCGGCTTCGACGACTTCGCCGCCTGCCCCGACATACGCGAGTACACGCTCGACTCCGTGGGCGCCTGGACCCGGATCGACGGGAGCGGTGACGTGCAGGCCGAGGGAAGACTGATCGGCGGCTGCATCGAAACTCTGTGCAATCTCGCGGGAACGGCCTACCTCGACGTCTCGGCCTTCGCTGGCAACGAGTCACCGGATGGGCTCCTCGTGTACGTGGAGGCAGCCGGCGACGATGCTTTCACCATCTGCCGGAACCCTGCATGGCATGAAGCTCGCTGGGTTCTTCGACCGGGCGAACGCGGTTCTCGTCGGCCGGACCAACGCACCCGACAACCGTTCCCTCAGCCAGCACGAGGCCGTCCTCGACGCACTCGGTTCTCTCGACGTGCCGATCATCGCCGACATCGAGTGCGGTCACGTCCCGCCCTACATGCCGATCGTCAACGGGGCGTACGGCCGTATCGTTCACACAGCGAGCCGGAGCGAACTGACGCAGACCTTGGATTGACGCATCACAACCTACAACCAGACGCTGCGCGCCACGCTCGACCCCGTGATCGAGGTGATGTGGACCGGCACCGACGTCGTGCCGCCCAGCATCACCAACCAGCAGGCGGAGGGGGCGGCGAAGCTCTTCGGCCGCAAGGTGTTCGTCTGTGACAACTACCCGGTACGACTACCGGAACACCAGCGGGTGTCCACCGCTCATGCGGCCACGTGCGTCCCGGCCCGCCGAGGGAATCGTCAGCGCATACGGCTCTTGGCCTGGGCGAGGAAGGTGTCGAGCACGCCGCCACCGGCCTTCACCTGCGCCGTGCCCCAGGCGTTGCGGGGCGGATCGACGCGCACCGCCCGGGCCTGCTCCTGAAGGCCGCGCGACGGGCTGAGCAGCAAGCCGCCGCGGGACGGGGGAGCCGGCGCCGGAGAGGAGTGTTCCGGCGTCGGCTCCGCCCGTGTCCGCCGCGCTGTGCGCTGCCTGGCCCGTCCGCGAACGCCGCGGCCTCCTGAACGACGGCCCGGGCACAGGAGAACAACAGGGCAACGATGCGGGGACGGCGCACTGTGCACGCCAACTGGCTGCTGAGTTCACGTACTTCTCGGGATCCGGTCACATCAGGGGCGGCCGTGGGACATCCACCCGCACGAGGGTTCTGGCGGTTCACAACGGACAGCCAAGGAGGACCCCGTGGGCGTACGTCCCCTGTCCCGGCGGAAGTTGCTCGGCCTCGGCGGCGCAGGCGCCGCGGCGCTGATGCTGGGCACCGGCGAGTGGAGCTCCGGCGCCGCGTTCGCCGCCCCCACCCTGACCGGCAACCCCTTCACACTCGGCGTCGCCTCCGGCGACCCTCGGGCCGACGGCGTCGTGCTGTGGACCCGGCTGGCGCCCGACCCGTTCGCGCAGGACGGCATGGGCGGCATGCCCGACGCACCCGTCCGCGTCCACTACGAGGTCGCCGAGGACGAGCGGTTCCGCCGCGTCGTGCGCAGCGGCAGCGTCGTCGCCACATCCGAACTGGCCCATTCCGTGCACCCTGAGATCGAGGGCCTGCGGCCCGACCGGGTCTACTACTACCGCTTCCGCGCGGGCTCCGAGATCTCGCCCGTCGGCCGCACCCGGACCACCCCTCTGCCGTGGGCGAACCCCGCCGACCTGACGTTCGCGTTCGCCTCCTGCCAGGCCTGGCAGGACGGGTACTTCACCGCCTACCGGCACATGGCCGAAGAGGACCTCGACCTGGTGGTCCACCTCGGCGACTACCTCTACGAGTACGGCGTCAAGACGAACAGGCGCGGTGTCACCACCGACCCGAAGTTCCACACCGAGACGGTCGACCTCGCGCGCTACCGGCTCCAGTACGGCCTCTACAAGTCCGAGGCCCCGCTGCAGCAGGCCCACGCCCGCTTCCCGTGGATCATGACGTTCGACGACCACGAGGTGGAGAACAACTGGGCCGACGGCATCCCCGAGAAGGACCAGGACCCCGCGGCCTTCATGCTGCGCAGGGCCGCCGCCTTCCAGGCCCTGTACGAGCACGCGCCGCTGCGCCGCCCCCAGCTCCCCGAGGGCCCGGACGTGCAGATGTACCGCAGACTCTCCTACGGGCGCCTCGCCGACTTCACCATGCTCGACACCCGGCAGTACCGCGACGACCAGGCGTGCGGCGACGGCATATCGGCGGACTGCGCCGACCGGTTCGCCCCCGACCGCACCCTGCTCGGCGCACCGCAGCGCGACTGGGTCCTCAGGGGCTTCAGCCGCTCCCCGGCCCGCTGGCAGGTCCTCGGCAACCAGGCCCCCATGGGCCAGACCGACCACGACCCGGGCCCCGGGACCACGGTGTGGATGGACCCCTGGGACGGTTACGCCGCCGAGCGCAACCGGCTGCTCGCCGAGGCGGACTCCCGCGGGGTGCGCAACCTCGTCGTCATCACCGGCGACCGGCACCAGAACTACGCCTGGGACCTCAAGCGGGACTACGCGGACCCGGAATCGGCCACCGTCGGGGCCGAGTTCGTCGGCACCTCCGTCACCAGCGGCGGGGACGGCGCCGACATGACGGCCGAGGGACAGACGTTCCTCGCCGCCAACCCGCACATGAAGTTCTTCAACGGCCAGCGCGGTTACGTGCGCGTCCGCGTCGACCGCCGGCACTGGACCAGCGACTTCCGTGTCCTGCCGTACGTCACCAGGCCCGGCGCCCCGATCAGCACGCGCGCGAGCGTCGTGGTCGAGGACGGCGTGCCCGGCGTCCTGGTCTGACCCGGCGGCACCTCACGCCGAGGCCGCACCGGTGGGCACCGGTGCGGCCTTCTCGGTGCCCGGCTCACCTCCGTGACACGGGCCGCCGCCCGGGCCGCGGGGAACGGGGCGCAGGCACGCCGTGCGCGGACCCGCCCCGGCCTCGTCCACGAGTCGGAGCCGGACTCGGCGAACGACCGTGCCTCCGTCCGGGGCGCTCTCGTCCCGTGCCGCGGACGGAACCACGCATGAGCGGTCGGACCGGGCCCGGGCAGGTCCTCGCCCGGGTCAGACCCGGCCGCTGCTGCGGCGGCGCAGAAGGACGGCTCCGGCGGCCGCCGCGGCCATGCCTGTCAGAGCGGCACCCGCGGCGATCTCACCGGTGCCAGGTGCGTAGGAGCCACCGAGGCCGCCCTGCGCCGCCGCGCCGGCAAGGACGGTGAAGGTGGCGTGGGCGGTGCGTCCGCCGCAGTGCACGGTCAGCCTGGCCGCGCCCGGGGTTGCGGTGTTGTCCACCCGCGCGGTGACCGTCGTCGCACCCGCCGGCAGCGTGACGGTGGGAAAAGCGGCCGAACTGACGGTTCCGCCGCCGGGACAGCCCGAGACGGTGACCGACAGCGTCGCGCCCTGATGCACCTGCCCCGGGCTCACCCGCACATTCGACGGCCCCGCTCCCGCCGCGGGAGCGCCGTCCGCCCACGCCGCAGACGGCGAGAGCGTCAACAGCCCGACGACAGCGGCTCCGGCCAGCCCGACACATCTCTGTGAAACACGCATGACACTCCTCAACGGACGGCAGCCTGGTGGCGGAAGGCATGGCCGTGGGTTCCCAGGGGGTGTCGTTGGCTGCCTCCCGTACACACTCTGCGCACGATCACCGGCAGCGGCACGCCCGCATCACCCGTGCCGTTTCCCCGAGAAGGGGCGGAAGCCCAGGTGACAGGCGGTACCGGCGGCATGGGGCGGGCGGCGGTGCGTTGGTGCAGTCGGCCTATCGACGGCGCGCGGGTACCGGCGCGGGGCACCGCAACGCCGATCACCGAGACCGGGCCCCGGTGCGGATCCGTGCCGCCTGTCCCGGCCGACGAGGGGCCCCGTCGACCCAGGACAGGACAGGACAGGTCCCTCAGGCGTTCAGCGCCGCCGAGACGACCGCGCGGGCCTCCTCCTGGACACGGGCCAGGTGGTCGGGGCCGAGGAAGGACTCCGCGTACACCTTGTAGACGTCCTCCGTACCGGAAGGGCGCGCCGCGAACCAGGCGTTGGCCGTGGTCACCTTGATGCCGCCGATCGCCGCCCCGTTGCCCGGCGCCTCGGTGAGCACGCCGGTGACCGGCTCCCCGGCGAGCGTGCCGGCCGTCACCTGACCCGGCGACAGACGGCTCAGCACCGCCTTCTCCTCCCGCGTGGCCGGCGCGTCGACCCGGGCGTACGCCGGCTCGCCGAACCGGGCGGTGAGTTCCGCGTACTGCTCGCTCGGTGTCCGGCCCGTCACCGCCAGCATCTCGGCGGCGAGGAGGGCCATGATGATGCCGTCCTTGTCGGTGGTCCACACCGATCCGTCGCGGCGCAGGAACGAGGCGCCGGCCGACTCCTCGCCGCCGAAGCCGAGCGTGCCGTCCGCCAGCCCGTCCACGAACCACTTGAAGCCGACGGGCACTTCCACCAGGTCGCGACCGAGGTCGGCGGCCACCCGGTCGATCATCCCGGACGACACGAGCGTCTTGCCGACGGCCGCGCCCGCGGGCCACTGCTCGCGGTGGCGGTAGAGATAGCCGATGGCGACCGCGAGGTAGTGGTTGGGGTTCATCAGTCCGCCGTCCGGCGTGACGATGCCGTGCCGGTCGGCGTCCGCGTCGTTGCCGGTGGCGACGGCGTAGCGGTTCCGGGCTTCGATCAGCGAGGCCATCGCGTACGGCGACGAGCAGTCCATCCGGATCCTGCCGTCCCAGTCGAGCGTCATGAACCGCCATGTGGGATCGGTGTACGGGTTCACCACCGTCAGGTCGAGCCGGTGCTCCTCCGCGATACGGCCCCAGTACGCCACCGAGGCACCGCCGAGCGGGTCCGCGCCGATCCGCACGCCCGCGGCGCGCACGGCGTCCAGGTCGAGCACCGAGGGCAGGTCCCGCACGTAGGAGCCGAGGAAGTCGTACCGGCCGGTCGTCTGCGCTGCCAGGGCCCGCGAGTACGGAATCCGCCGTACGTCCTTCAGGCCGCCGCCGATGATCTCGTTCGCCCGCTCCTGGATCCAGCCGGTCGCCTCCGACCCGGCCGGGCCGCCGTTGGGCGGGTTGTACTTGAAACCGCCGTCCGACGGCGGGTTGTGCGACGGGGTGACCACCACCCCGTCCGCCCGGCCGGCGGGACGCGAGCGGTTGTGGGCGAGGACGGCGTGCGACACCGCCGGCGTGGGCGTGTAGCCGTCGGCCGCGTCGATGAGCACCGTCACCCCGTTGGCCGCGAAGACCTCGACGGCGGTCACCCGCGCGGGCTCGGACAGCGCATGGGTGTCCGCGCCCAGGAACAGCGGCCCGTCGACGCCCTGACGCGCCCGGTACTCGCAGATCGCCTGGCTCGTGGCGGCGATGTGGTCCTCGTTGAAGGCCGTGGCGAGGGAGGAACCGCGGTGCCCGGACGTGCCGAACGCGACACGCTGCGCCGGGTCGGCCGGATCGGGGTGCAGGGCGTAGTACGCGGTCACCAGCCGCGCCACGTCGATGAGGTCCTCGGGCCGCGCCTGCTGTCCCGCGCGCTCGTTCGGCATCCGTCCACTCCTCCACGTCGGTCGGGTGCGATCAGTCTGGCGTCACCCGGCCCCGCGGCGCGAGGCGGCCCCGCCGGCACGGCCGGGCACCCGGCGAGGAACTTCCCGGTGCCCGGCGGCGTTGCCATGGTGACGCGCGGGTACGCGCCGAGTACGGACCGGAACGACACGGGCAGAAGCCGAGGTGCACCAGTGGCGATGTGGGATCGGATCAAGGACCAGGCCAAGAACCTGCAGCAGCAGTCCCAGGGCGTGCGGGGCGCGGGCGGACACGGCAGGCCGGGCCCGGGCTCCTCGGGCGGCTCCCGGGCCCAGCTGGTGAGCACGCTCAAGTCCCAGCTCAGCTCGTTGAAGACGGAGTTGAAGAGTGGCGCCTACCGGGACGCGAGCATGGCGATGTGCGCCCTCGTCGCCGCCGCCGACGGCCATGTGGACCCGGCCGAGAGGCAGCACGTCGAATCGCTGATCCTGAGCAACGACGTCCTGCAGAACTTCCCGCCGGACCAGCTGCGCCAGCGGTTCAACAAGCACGTCGACCAGCTCGCCTTCAATTTCCCGCAGGGGAAGGGAGAGGCCCTGCAGGAGGTGGCCAAGGCGGCGAAGAAGCCGGCGGAGGCGCGCGCCGTGATCCAGACCGGTTTCGTCGTCGCGGGCGCGGACGGATACGTCGCACCCGCCGAGGAGCAGATCCTGCGCGAGGCGTGCTCCGTTCTCGGCCTGTCACCCACCGAGTTCGGTCTGTGAGCGAGGCTCCGCCGCCGTCCCTGAGAGGGACGGCGGCGGAGCCGCTGGGGTCAGACCTCGTCGTCCCGCAGGGACTTGCCTGCGCCGCGTGCCCTGTCCTTGACGTCGCCGACGGCCTTCTTGGCGCGGCCCTTCGTCTGGTCGGTGCGGCCCTCGGTCTCCATCCGCTCGTTGCCGGTGGCCTTGCCCAGCGTCTCCTTGGCCTTGCCCTTCAGCCGATCGCCCCTGCCTTTGTCCTTCGCCATGATGTGCTCCCGTGTGGAGACGGCCGCAGGTCCGCGACCGAGTGAAATCACACCCTGCGGGTACCCCGATTCTGGACGACATGCATGCGCAGCGGCAGGTCATCGCAGCGGCCGCGCCGAGACGCCGTCCCCGGAGGCGCCGCGCGAGCCGGCGGGCCACGATGGAAGAAGGCGGTGGCATTCATGAAAAGCAGTCCTGAAACCTATGAGCTCGTGTTCCAGGCGCCCGCCGTGGAGGACGACGTCGTCGTGGTCCGTCGCACCGAGCGGACGGGCGCGGGTGGCTACCCCGTCTACCAGGACGACACCGGCATCGTGCGCGCGGAGATCAGCGACCGGGGCGAGGTGCGGATGCTGGCCAGTGGCGGACACCAGACGTACCACTTCCCGGTGGTGGCCCGCGTCCCGGCCCCGGACAGGGTCGGCCCACCGGAGGCCCCGCGGCCGGCGGCGGCCTGAAGCCGCACCCGAGAGCGGGCCGGGCTGAGCCCGGCCCGCCTGACTGTGCCCGCACGGGGGGCGGGAGTGACCGGAGAGGGGGCGGCGGCCTGCGGGGCAGCGCCCCGCCCGGCCTTGATCAGCCCGCCGCTGCCCCCGCCGAGCGGCGGCCCATCACCGGCTCGGCCACCAGGCGTGCCGTGCGGCACAGCGTCTGGCCGTGGAGGTCGAAGAGGTCGTCGCGCGAGTCGAAACGGCCCAGGTCCGCGACGACGTGCCCGGACAGGTCGCAGGCCGCGGCGTCCGCCGGGCAGGCCGTGTGCCCGTCCCAGTCGATCGCCGTACGGGACAGGGCCTCGAACAGGGTCTCGGGGCCCGCGTTGGTGAAGCCGCCGCCGGGGTGCACGCTCAACTCGTCGAGTCCGCCGAAGAGTTCCGAGACGGCAAGCCACCCGCCGTCCGCCTCCCCGGCCGGCCCGAGCCGGAATTCGGGCCACGCCAGCAGCACCTGGTCCGGGACGAGCCTGCGCATCCGGGGAAAGCGGGGGTACCACAGAGCCCCGTCCACGACGAGACCGCGGACCCGGGTGGCGACACCGCCGGCCCGCGCGACCGACTCGAGGACCGCGAGCCGCTGGCTGCACGACCCGCGGCCGCGCCGCAGCACCTCCGACACGGGGCGTTCGTCCTGCACGGAGTAGACCGGCCGGACGGTCGCGGCGATCCTGCGGTGCGCACGGCGCAGAGCCTCCAGCCGATCGCCGGCGGACACGTCGCGGTCCGGCGCGGAGCCGAGGCTGCCGAGCAGCTCACCGACCCGCGGATGGCGCCAGTCCAGGATCCGCGTCGGTTCGGTGCTTCCCTCCGCGGCCCTCCCGTCGGGCGTGGCAGTACGGACCCGGTTCCGCGGCCGCAGCATCGAACTCGTCATGCCGGTCATTGTGCCCCCACCGGTTCCGGGCCCCGCAGCCGGTCGCCGAAGAGCGGTCCGGGACGGATGCTGGAAGCAGGACCTCCGACAGGGCGGGAGAGTGCGTCATGGCAAGAACGCTGGAGTGGAAGGTCGTGATCGACCTCGTCGAGGAGGACGGCACGACCAGGGCGCGGGCGGTGCTGGACACCGGCACCGCCACGATCACCGGTCATGGCACGGCCCACCGCAACCCGCAGGACGTGGACGTGCCCGAGATCGGCGACGAGCTGGCGGCCGCCCGCGCGATGCACAGCCTCACACGGCAGCTGATGAAGGCGGCCGACCGGGACCTCGAGGCGGTCGGGGCCGGCGAAGGCAGTCCGCCCGGGGCCGGATACGGCTGGCCCTACACGACTCCGTGAGCGCCCCGCACTAGGCGCCGGGATCAGTCGTGGGCGACGACCGCCACCGGTGCCGTGCAGTGGTGCATCGCGGCGTGGGCCACATGACCGATGTGCGGCACCAGGGGAGCGTGGCGGACATGGCGCCCGACGACCACCAGACCCGCGTCTGCGGCCTCCTCCACCAGCACCTCGGCGGCGGAGCCCATCACGGACCGCTCCACCACCTCCACCGAGGGATGCTCCCGGCGCCACGGCGACAGCGCGTCGCCCAGCGCCGCGGCGGCCTCACGCCCGCCCTCGGACCTGGCGTCGGCCGAGTGCCCGACCGCGAGCGGCAGCTTCCAGCCGTGGACCGCCCGCAGCGCGCACCCGCGCCGCGCCGCCTCGCCGAAGGCGAAGGAGAGCACCGGGTCGGCAGGCCGGTGGAGATCCACTCCGACCACGACGTCCTTGGCCCGGTCGTGCCCGCCGACGTTGCCCTCGGCCCGTACGACGACGACCGGCGTCCGCGTGGCCCCGATGGTCGCCAGACCGACGGAGCCCATCAGGGCACCCATCACCGTGCCCAGTCCCCGCGAGCCGAGCACCAGCAGATCGGCGTCGGCGGCCTCGGCGGAGAGCGCGGCGGGGGGCCGCCCCGACACCCTGCGCGTGGAGATCCGGAGGCCGGTGTGGGCAGCGCGCAGTTCCCCGGCGGCGCTCTCCAGCAGCCGGTCCGCCCAGGTCCGGTGGTCCTCGCGGGTGATGGTGGGCATGGCCACGGCCACCGGCAGCGGCCACTCCTCCACATGAACCAGGAGCAGGTCCGCGCCGCGCAGCGCCGCGTCCCGGGCCGCCCAGTGGGCCGCCGCGAGACTCTCGGGCGAGTTGTCCAGGCCGACGGTCACATGCGTCATGGTTCGTTCCTCCTTCGGATCGCTCCTGCGGCCACTTTCCAGCGTCCCGCTCGACGGCGCCCGGCGGCGTCCGCCCGGCGGCCCACGACCGCGCGCCTGCGCCCGAGCCCCCCGCCGGTGCGCACGGGCGGCCGCGGGGACCTCGTTCGGCGGGCGCGGCACGGGGTACCCGCCCGCCCCGGCCGCACGGCTCCGGGCACCTTCGTAACCCGTGACGAGCCGGCCCGGCGACGGAGGACGGGGCCGCCGCACGCAGCGGCGCCGCAGGGGGAACGACAGGGAGGGACGCCATGACCGTGGACGAGGGCGCCCTGCGGCCGGACCGCGTCACGGGTCCGGCGGGGCGGGACGCCGCGTGGACGGGCGCCCGTCGGTTCTGGCGCGACGCCGCGGCCGTCGTCCTCGACACGGACGGCGTCGTCACCGACTCCGCCCGTCTCCACGCGGCCGCCTGGAAGACCGCCTTCGACGCCTGCCTGACGGAGCATCCGCCGGACGACCCCCGGGACCGCCGCCCGTTCGACGTCCGCGACGACTATCGGCGCCATGTGGACGGCAGGTCCCGCCTGGACGGGGCCGCCGCGTTCCTCGGCTCCCGCGGCATGCGCCTGCCGCCGGGCGGTCCCGACGACCCGCCGGGCACCGGCACCGTGGCCGCCGTCGCCGCGTACAAGGAACGGCTGTTCACCGAACGGCTGCGGCAGCAGGGCGTCGACGCCTATCCGGGGACCGTACGGCTCCTGACCGAGCTGCGCTCCCGGGCCGTGCCGCTCGCCGCCGTGTCCGCGTCCCGCCACGCCCGCGAACTGCTCACCCGCGCCGGCGCCCTGCCGTACTTCGACGTCCTGGTGGACGGACAGGAGGCCGCCCGCCTGCGGCTGCCCGGCAAACCCGACCCCGCTCTCTTCCTGGAGGCGGCGCGCAGGCTCGGCGTGCCGCCCGGCCGGTGCGCCGTCGTCGAGGACGCGCTGGCCGGTGTGGCGGCGGGCCGGCGCGGCGGATTCGTCCTGGTCGTCGGAGTCGACCGCGCCGCCGGCCCCGGCACGGGGACCGCGCTGCTGGAACACGGCGCCGACCTCGTCGTCCGTGACCTCGCCGACCTGCTCCCGGCTGTACCCGAGGACTGACCATGCCCGAGTGGATCTGGACGTACGAGGGCTACGCCCCCGGCCGCGAGCGCCTGCGGGAGGCCCTGTGCACGCTCGGCAACGGCTACTTCGCCACCCGCGGCGCCGCCCCCGAAACCGTCGCCGACGTCGTGCACTACCCCGGCACCTACGCGGCCGGCTGCTACAACCGGCTGACCTCCAACGTCGCCGGCCGCCAGGTCGTCAACGAGGACATGGTCAACCTCCCCAACTGGCTGCCGCTGCGCTTCCGCATGCACACCCCGAGCGGCGACGCACCCTGGTTCCACCCCGACAGCCCCGCCCTGCGCGAACACCGCCAGCGACTCGACCTGTACTCCGGGACGCTCGAACGCAGCGTGCGGTACGCGGCGGGCGACGGACGCGTACTGGCGGTGCGCCAGCTGAGGTTCGTGCACATGGGCGACCCGCATCTGGCGGTGCTGCGCACCCAGTTCACGGCCGAGGGATGGTCCGGGGACATCGAGGTGGAGGCCGCGCTCGACGGCTCCGTGACCAACAGCGGCGTCGCCCGCTACCGGGAGCTCAACGGCAGCCACCTCGTCCACGTCAACGCGGGGAACGGCGACCAGGGGGCGGTGTGGCTGCGCTGCCGCACCACCACCTCCGACATCCGCATCGGCATGGCGGCCCGCACCACCGCCGACGAGCCCGGGGACCCGCGGCGGGCGGAGACCGAGCGGCTGCGCCCGGCCCACGAACCGCTGCGCGCCGTACAGCTGATGCGCCTGTTCCTCGAGGACGGCCGCACCCGGACCGTCGACAAGACCGTCGCCCTGCACACCTCCCGGGACGCGGCGATCAGCGACCCCCTGCACGCCGCCGTCGACCGCGTCGACCGCGCCTCCGGCTTCGACGCCCTTCTGGAGTCCCACCGCACCGCCTGGCGGCAGTTGTGGGGCAGGGGCGAACTAAACGTGCCGGGGGAGGCCGGGCGCATCCTGCGCCTGCATCTCTTCCACGTCCTGCAGACCCTCTCGCCGCACACCGCCGACCTCGACGTCGGCGTACCGGCCCGCGGGCTGCACGGCGAGGCGTACCGCGGGCACATCTTCTGGGACGAGCTGTTCGTCCTGCCCTATCTGAACCTGCACTTCCCGGAGGTGTCCCGGGCGCTGCTCATGTACCGCCACCGCCGCCTGGAGGCGGCACTGCGGCTGGCCCGCGACATCGGGCACATCGGGGCCATGTACCCGTGGCAGAGCGGGAGCGACGGCCGCGAGGAGACGCAGGAGCTGCATCTCAACCCGCGCTCGGGGCGCTGGCTGCCCGACCACTCGAGGCTCCAGCACCACGTCGGGTCGGCCATCGCGTACAACGTCTGGCAGTACTGCGAGGCGAGCGGGGACGCGGAGTTCCTGCACACCAAGGGCGCGGAGATGCTGACGCAGATCGCCCGCTTCTGGGCCCACTTCGCCACCTACGACGAGGACAGGGAGCGCTATCGCATCCGCGGGGTCGTCGGACCCGACGAGTACCACGACGCGTACCCCGGAGCGAAGCTGCCGGGCCTCGACGACAACGCGTACACCAACGTCACCGCCGCGTGGGTGCTCGCCCGCGCGCTCGACGTCATCCGTGAACTGCCCGCACCGCGCCGGCGCGAACTGAGCGAGCGCACCCTGCTCGACGAGACCGAGCTGGACCACTGGGACGAGGTCTCGCGGCGGCTGTACGTGCCCTTCCACGACGGTGTCATCAGCCAGTTCCACGGCTACGACGGCCTCGCGGAACTCGACTGGGCCGGACTGCGCGCACGCCACGGCGACATCCGCCGTCTCGACCGCGTCCTGGAGGCCGAGGGCGACACCGTCAACCGCTACAAGGCGTCCAAGCAGGCCGACGTCCTCATGCTCGGCTACCTGTTCTCGCCCGCCGAGATGGGCGGTGTCTTCCGGCGCCTGGGCTACGAACTGGACGACGAGACCTGGAGCCGGACCGTGGACTACTACCTGGGGCGCACCAGCCACGGCTCCACGCTGAGCGGCCTGGTCCACGGCTGGGTCCTCGCCCGGGTGCGCCGGCAGGACGCGTGGGTGTACTGCCGCGAGGCGCTGGAGGGCGACATCGCCGATCTGCACGGCGGAACCACCGAGGAGGGTGTGCACCTGGGCGCCATGGCCGGAACGCTCGACCTCGTCCAGCGCGGCCTGACAGGGATGGAGACCCGCGGCGGGGCCCTCTGGTTCGACCCCGTCCACTCTCCCGAACTCCCGGACTACGGGTTCTCCATCCGTTACCACGGGCACTGGGGCGTGCGCGTGCGCATGCGGCCGGGGGAACTGGAGATCGGCGTGCCGGACTCGGACGAGTCCCCGATCGAGGTACGCCTCACCGACCGCACGGCGTCGGTGGAGCCGGGCACCTCGCGCGTGCTGCCGTTCCCCGTCGGTTAGGCGCCTTCTTCCGGCTCGGGCCGGCTCAGTCCGCGCGCGTGTCGTCGTCGGTGTAGGAGAGGTGGTCCACCACGTCCACGACGCCGTCGACGCTCTGGCACAGGCGAACGACGACGCGCACCAGGCTCTTGCGGTCCAGCGTCCCGCTGAGCGTGACCCGGCCCTGGTCGACCTGGACGGTGACGGCTGCCGGCGACACGCCCAGCGTGCCGCCGAGGACGTCCTCCACGATCTCCTCCTGAATGGCCCGGTCCCGCCGCAGGAACAGCTGGAGCAGATCACTGCGGCTCACCACCCCGATCAGCCGCCCCGAGCCGTCGACCACCGGCAGCCGCTTGATGTGCCGGTCCTCCATCACCCGGGCCGCCTCCACCGCGCTCCACTCCGGCCGCGCGACCACGGCGGGGCTCGTCATCAGCCCCTCGGCCGTGTCGGAGCCGGTACCGCTGGTGTGCCGGCGCAGCAGATCCGCCTCGGACACGACGCCGACGGGCCGGCCGTCGTCGTCGATCACGGGCACGGCGGTGATGCCGAACTCGTCGAGCAGCCGGGCGATCTCCTTGAAGACGGTGCCGCGCTGGACGGACACCGCCTCGGGCGTCATCAGGTCGGCGACACAGCGGTGTCTCATTCCGCACCGGTCCTCGGCGTCATGGCTCCACCTCCACCTGCGGACAGCTCCTGGACCCAAGTATTTCCGAGGCGCCCCGACCGGTCGCGGCGGGGCGGCGCGCCGGGCATCGTCGCCGTGCGGCCCGCCGGGCGCCTGACTACCGTGGGCGCGAGGCGCGAGCCGCACCGGGAACGCCGACCTGGGAAGGTGCCACCATGCCCGAGAGACCGCAGACGGGAGGCCCGGCCGCGGGGCCGTCGAAGGGCGACATCGGCCGCCGGGTGGCCGCCCGCCGGCAGCAGCTCGGGCTGTCCCGCGAGGACGTCGCGCTGCGCGCCGGATCCGCGCCCGGGTACATCGAGTACCTGGAGGAGCAGACCGCGACCCCGGGCATGGGCTTCCTGCTGCGGCTGGCCGACGCCCTGGAGACCACCGTCACCGCCCTGACCGGAGGCGGCGCGGACGCGCCGCCCGGCTCGGGGCGCGCCGCGCACCGGCCCGAACTGGTGGAGCTGGCCGAGGACGAGTGCTGGGCGCTGCTCGGCACACACGGAGTGGGGCGCATCGCCGTCGCGGGACGGGACGGGCCCGCCATCCTGCCGGTCAACTACCTGGTCGCAGAAGGGGAGGTGGCCTTCCGGACCTCCCGGGAGGCGCGGCCCGCTCAGGGCGCGGGCGAGGAGATCGCCTTCGAGGTGGACCACATCGACGAGGCGTTCAGCCGTGGCTGGAGCGTCCTGATCGTCGGCACGGCACGGGCGGTCACGGACCGGGCCGCCGTACGGGAGCTGGAGCGGCAGGCGTACAGCGCGCCGTGGGCGGGCGGCGAGCGGGACCTGTGGATCGTCCTCGCCCCCGAGCGGGTCACCGGCCGCCGCATCCTCGTGCGCGGTGCGCCCGCGCCGTGGGACTTCCGCTGACGCGGGCCGCCCCTCAGGTCAGCAGCCGCAGCACCGCGGCCTCCACCGGCCCCTGGGTGGCCAGCACGCCGGGCCGGTCCTCGCGGCCCAGGTCCCCGAGGGCCGACTCGATGGTGACGCCCTCGTCGTACAGCTCGAACAGCCGCGGATTGATGTAGGAGGAGCGGCACACGGCGGGGGTGTTGCCGAGGTAGTCGGCCACCTCCCGCACGGCACGGGAGGTCGCGCGCCGCCGGGCCGCCTGCGACGTCCTCGCGGCGGGCGCCGACACGCCCAGCGCCACGGCGGCGAGGACGGTGGCGTGCCAGGTCCGGAAGTCCTTGCTGGTGAGGGGGCGGCCCGCGAGCCGGTGCAGATGCCGGTTGAGCTCGTCGCCGCTCACGTCGTGCCACATGCGGTCCTCCCAGTAGGCCAGCAGCCTGTCGCCCCCGCCGCCCCGCCTCAGCAGCGCCCGGACGGCGGTGAAGGACTCCTCGTCGACGAGTTCCCGGCAGTAGCGGCGTCCGCTCTTGGCCGGGTAGTCGAAGCCGATCTCCCCGCCGCGGCACGTCACCTGGTCGCGCAGCACGGTGGTGAGCCCGTACGAGTCGTTGGTCTCCGTGTAGTGCTCGTCGCCGACGCGGAAGAAACCGAGGTCCAGCAGCCGCACCCCGAGGGCGAGCACCCGGCCGCGCCCGAGGCCGCCCCCGCGCAGGTCCCGGGAGACCCGTTGGCGGACGCGGGGGAGCCTGGCGGCGGCCTCCAGCACCCGTTCGTGCTTGGCGGCCTCCTGCTGCTCGCGGAACCGCTGGTGGTACAGGTACTGGCGGCGGCCCGCGGCGTCGGTGCCGACGGCCTGGATGTGTCCGTTGGGCCAGGGGCAGATCCACACGTCGGTCCACGCCGGCGGAATGGCCAGGGCGCGTACCCGGTACCGCTCCGCGCCGTCCACGAGCGTGCGGCCCTCGGCGTCGAGGTAGCGGAACCCGCGGCCGTGTCTCACGCGCCGGAGGCCGGGGCCGGCGGGCCGGCTGGTACGCAGGCGCATGGACTCTCCTTCCGGTGTTCCGGTACGCGGCTACCCGCTCCGCCCCGCTTCACCCCCGGACGCGCCCCGGCCGGTACGCCTCTCCGCCGGGATGCCGGCCCTGCCGCGGGGTACCCGTCAGGGCCGGCGCCGCATCCGCGCGGCGCGTCGTACACGGGGGCGGCCGACGACGGAGAAGGACATGCCCGAGCTGCCGGATGTCGAAGGGTTCCGCGAGGTGCTGCGCTCCTGCGGCACGGGCCGGCGGATCAGGAGAGTCGACGTGCGCGACCCGGGCGTGCTGCGCGGGGTGACCGTGCGGCGGCTGCGGAAGGAGCTGGAGGGGAGGCGGCTGGAGGAGCCCTGGCGGCACGGCAAATGGCTCGTGGCGCCCACCGACGGGCCCCGCGTCGTGTGGCACTTCGGGATGACGGGGCTGCTCCTGGCCGCATCGCCCGACGACCCCGTGGCGGACCACGACCGGATCGTGCTCACCCTCGACGACGACCGCAGGCTGCACTACCGCGACCAGCGCAAGCTCCAGGGCGTCCACCTGGCCGGCAGCGACGAGGCCGTGGGGAACGTCCTCGGTGACCTGGGGCCCGACGCTCTGGGCCTGCCCCGGGACACGTTCCTCGAACGGGTCGCGGGGCGGCGGGGCGCCGTCAAGAACGTGCTGATGGACCAGTCGGTGCTCGCCGGCCTGGGCAACCTCCTCAGCGACGAGATCCTCTGGCGCGCAGGGGTGGCGCCCGACCGCCCCGCGCGCGACCTGGACGAGGCCGAGCTGCGCCGGATCCACGCCGCGATGGGCCGGGTCCTGCGGTCCGCCGTCCCGGCCGCCCGCGTGCCGCCCCGGCGGAGCTGGCTCACCGGACGGCGGGACGACCGCGACCCGGTGTGCCCGCGCTGCCGCGGGCCGCTGCGCTCCGGCCGCACCGGCGGCCGCCGCTCCGTGTGGTGCCCCGCCTGCCAGAGCTGACCAGAGCTGAGCCGCGCGGAGCGGGCGGCCGCAGGGAGCCCGCGTCGCCGGGGCTTCGCCGCCGCCAGGGGGTGCGTCGCTAGGGCTTCAGCAGGGTCTTGACCATGCCGTCGCGCTTGGCCTGGAACGTGGCGTACGCCTCGGGGCCCTTGTCCAGCGGCAGGGTGTGCGTGGCGAAGCCCTCGACGCCGAGCGGATCGGCGTCCGTCAGCAGCGGAAGGATGTCGTCCACCCAGCGCCGGACGTTGGCCTGCCCCATACGGAGCTGGATCTGCCTGTCGAACAGGGTGAGCATCGGCACGGGATCCGCCATGCCGCCGTAGACCCCGGCCAGGGAGATCGTGCCGCCGCGCCGTACAGCGTCGATGGCCGTGTAGAACGCCTCCAGCCGGTCCACGCCGACATGCTCCATGACGCGCCGGGCCACGCGTCCGGGCAGCAGACCGGTCGCCCACTGGCCGGCCTTGGCGACCGGTGCCCCGTGGGCCTCCATCCCCACGGCGTCGATGACCGCGTCCGAGCCGCGGCCGTTGGTCAGCTCACGGATGGCGTCGGCGACCTCGTCGTGCTCGCGCAGGTCGAGGACCGTCACCCCCCGCGCCTCGGCCCGGTCGAGACGCTCGGGCACGAGGTCGACACCGATGACGAGTCCGGCGCCCCGGTGCAGGGCCACGCGGCAGGCCATGTCGCCGATCGGTCCGAGCCCGAGCACGGTCAGCGACCCGCCGGGCGGGACGTCCGCGTACTCCACGGCCTGCCATGCCGTCGGCAGGACGTCCGAGAGGTAGACGAAACGCTCGTCCGGTGGCCCCTCGGGCACCTTGACCGGCAGTGTGTCGCCGAAGGGCACCCGCAGGTACTCGGCCTGCCCGCCGGGCACCTGCCCGTACAGCTTCGTGTAGCCGAACAGCGACGCGCCCGTGCCGCGGTCCCGCACCTGGGTCGTCTCGCACTGCGAGTGGAGGCCCTGGGCGCACATGAAGCACTCGCCGCACGAGATGTTGAACGGCACGACGACGCGGTCGCCGGCCGACAGGGCCGTCACCTCGGGACCGGTCTCCTCCACGATGCCCATGGGCTCGTGGCCGAGGATGTCGCCGGGGTCGAGGTACGGGCCCAGGACCTCGTAGAGGTGGAGATCCGAACCGCAGATGCCGGTGGACGTCACCCGGACGATCACATCCTTCGGCTCGGTGATGCGGGGATCGGGGACGGTCTCGATCCGGACGTCCCGCCGGCCCTGCCATGTCAGTGCGCGCATCGTGTCCTCCCGTGTTGCCTTCCGGTGAGCGGCCTGCGGCGGTCGTACGGGCGGCGCCGCGCACCCGGCCGCCACGGGCGAGTACCCGAAGCGGGTGATGGCATTACATACACGGGCGAGGCTATTACATACGGAAGAAAACGGACTATTGGTGCCCAATGGAGCGCCGGTATTTCCGTGCGGGACTTTCCTCTCCCATTGCCTTTATGTCCGTTTATTCATGAAACGGGTGACTGGTCTTTGTTGTCCTCGGATCCGTGACGTCGGTCACGTGACGCACGCCCCACGGCGCCGGGAGGTGGCCGTGCATCCCTTGCGCAGAAGGAAAGTTGAGTTGCCGACAGGAAAGGAGGAAGGTCATTTCCTTCCCTTTTCCCGGGTCGGGAATTGCGGTTGTGAATTCAGGGCTTGTTACGTCGGGCCGCTCTCGCTTACGGTCACCGCAATCCGGACGGACCGCCGAATCCTGCCGCTGTCCGGGAATCCGACCACACGCACTCACGTTCGGCAGGAGCGGGGGACCCAGGTAGGCCGCCGATCCGGAAACCGGAACGGCTCGGGGTGAAGTCGCACCGACCATGCGACCGGGCATCTCCAGCCCGAACCCGACAGCTCACCTCGCAGGCGACGGAGAGGAATGCGTCATGCCTGCACTGGGTAAGCACCGCCGTCCCAAGTCCGGCCGACTCGTCCGCGGTTTCGTCGCCGCGGGCACGGGCGGCGCCGCGCTCGCCCTGCCGTTGCTCGTCGCGACCACCGCCGGTGCCGCGCAGCCGGCCAAGGCCGCGACCGCGAAGGCCGTCGCCACGGCGCCCGCCGCGGCGAAGAAGGCCCCCGCGACGTACACCGTCGTCGCGGGCGACTCGCTGGCGAAGATCGCCGCGGAGCACTCCCTCACTGGTGGCTGGAAGAAGCTCTACAACGACAACCGCCGGAACATCGGCGCCGACCCGGCGCTGATCCGTCCCGGTCTGAAGCTCACCATCGGCGCCAAGGCCGTGCCCGCGGACCGCGCCGCCGACGCCGCCCGCGCCGACCGCTCCGCGGCCCGCACCGCCCCGGTGGCGAAGAAGGCCCCGGCCGCCAAGGCCAAGACGTATTCCAACGATCTCGACGGCTGGATCAAGGAATCCCTCGACATCATGGCCAAGCACGGAATTCCCGGCACCTACGAGGGAATCCACCGCAACATCATGCGCGAGTCCTCCGGAAATCCGCTGGCGATCAACAACTGGGACATCAACGCGATCAATGGAACGCCCTCCAAGGGCCTTCTCCAGGTGATCGACCCGACGTTCCGGGCCTACCACGTGCCCGGCACGCCGTTCGACAGCTTCGACCCGGTCGCGAACATCACCGCCGCGTGCAACTACGCCGCCGCCAGGTACGGCTCCATCGACAATGTGAACGGCCCGTACTGACCGTAGCCCCGCATTCGCGGCTTCGATTGCAGATGGAATCGCGCCGGGCGCCCGCTCTGACAACACGTCAGTGCGGCGCCCGGCGCGGCCATGTGCTCGCCCGGCGCCGGCAGCGGGAAGGTGGAGACATGCGACTGCTGCTGATCTCCGACACCCATGTGCCCCGGCGCGCCCGCCGCCTGCCCGACGAGGTGATGGCCCGTGTCGAGGAGGCCGATGCGGTGATCCACGCCGGCGACTGGGTCGACACCGCGACCCTCGACCTCCTTCAGAACCGCTCCGCCCGCCTCCTGGCCGTGTACGGCAACAACGACGGCGACGAGCTGCGCGCCCGGCTGCCGGAGGTGGCCCGGGCCGAGCTCGGCGGTCTCCGGTTCGGCGTCGTGCACGAGACGGGACCCGCCGCCGGACGCGAGCGGCGCTGCGCGGAGAGGTTCCCCGACCTCGACGTGCTGGTCTTCGGCCACAGCCACATCCCGTGGGACACCACGGCCCCCGGCGGCCTGCGGCTGCTCAACCCCGGCTCCCCGACCGACCGCAGACGACAGCCCCACCACACGTACATGACCGCGCGGGCGGAGGACGGCGTGCTGGCCGAGGTCCTGCTGCACCGCCTGTGACCGGGCCGGGGTAGTTTTGCGGTCAACCGATCTCAGGAGCCGCCCGTGTCCGCCAGGCCCCGCCTGCTGTACGTCACCGACCTCGCCTACCCGGCCAAGGGGCGGCGGTACTGCGACGAGGACATCCACCTGTCCTCCCGGCTGCGCGAGGACTTCGACATCGCCCTCGTCCATCCGGCGGACGCGGCCGCGCTGATGGACGGCTTCGACGGCGTCGTGGTGCGCAACAGCGGGCCCGTCCTGCACTACCAGGACGCGTACGACGCCTTCCGCGGGCAGGCGCTCAGGACCGGCACCAGGGTCTACAACCCGCTGACCGCGCGTGGCGACATGGCGGGCAAGCAGTACCTGCTGGACCTCACCAGGGCCGGTTACCCGGTCATCCCCACCGTGGACCGGCTCGACGACCTCCGCCTGCTGCCGGCCGTCGACGAGTACGCGGTCAAGCCCAAGGCCGGAGCCGACTCCATCGGCCTGCACTTCGCGGATGCCGAGCGGCTCCCCGGTCTCACGCGCGGCGACGTGCTGATACAGCCGCGCATCGACTTCCTCTACGAGGTCTCCTTCTACTTCGTGGACGACAGCTTCCAGTACGCCCTCCACGCCCCCGACCCCGCCCGCCGCTGGGAACTGCAGCCGTACGAGCCCACCGCGGCCGACCTCGACTTCGCCCGGCGGTTCATCGCCTGGAACACCGTCGACCACGGCATCCAGCGCGTCGACGCCTGCCGCACCCGCGACTTCGGACTGCTGCTCGTCGAACTCGAGGACCTCAACCCGTACCTGTCCCTCGACCTGGTCGACGAGACGACCCGCGAGGCGTTCGTCGCCGCGCTGAAGACCTCGCTGCACCGCTTCCTCGCCGCGCCGGCGGCCGCGGCCGCGTAGTCGGCGCCCGAGCGCCCCGGCCCGGCCGCCGCCGCGTCGGGGTGGTTCGGCCCGGCCCATGGCCCGCCCCCGCGGCCACGTCTCCTGCGGTTACGCGTCGCCTGCGGCCGCGGACCCCGCGTCGTACACGTCCAGGCGGCCGCACATCCCGAACCGGCCGCCTGCCGCCGGCCGCTGCGCCCGTACGACGGCGTCCGTGAGGCAGCCGGCGTCGCCCCGTTCCCGGCGCGCCAACTGCCCGCCGGTGGCGGCCGACGCGGGCCCGTCAGCCACCGCTCGCGCCGGCGGTCCGCCGGCGGGCGCACCAGGGCGGCCGCCGCCCGGTGGAACGCGGTCAGCGGCTCCGGGTCCCCGGCGCGGCCGCCGCGCGCAGCGCGGTGAAGCCCTCGATCGCGGCCCGGTCAAGACCGCCGCCGCCTACCGCACCGGGCCCGTCATCCTCCCAACACGCCGGGCAGCCATGCCAGTTGAGTGGCCTCCTGGTGCGGGCCGCCGCCCTCGTGGTCGTTGAAGTCGTAGACCGCGATCCGCTTCTCCTCGTGGGCATAGGCGTTGAAGGCGGCGAACACCGTCGACGGCGGGCACGTCTGGTCCTCCAGGGCCGCCGAGAAGAGCGCCGGCGCACGCCCTCGCGCCGCGAAGTGGACCCCGTCGAAGTACGCGAGTGTGCGCGCCGCCTGCGCACTCCGGCCGCGATGGGTCCGCAGGTAGTTGCCGACCTCCCGGTAGGGGTCGCGGTCGGTGAGCGTCGTGGCGCGCGGGAAGTCGCACAGGAACGGCACGTCCGGGGCGACGGCCGCCAGGTCCGGCACCAGAGCGCCCACCGCGAGCGCGATGCCGCCGCCCTGGCTGACCCCGACGGCCGCCGTCCTGGTGGCGTCCGTCAGCGGGTGCGAGCGCGCCGCCTCGACCGCGCGTACGGCGTCGGTGAACACCCGCCGGTAGTAGAAGTCGTGCGGGTCCTCGATGCCCTTCGTGAGGTAGCCGGGGCAGGCGGGCCCGCTGCCCACCGGGTCCGGTGTGCTGCCGTTCGTCCAGCCGCTGCCCTGGCCCCGGGTGTCCATGACGAAGTGCGCGAAGCCCGCCGACGCCCACAGCAGATGGGTGTGGGGCAGTCCGCGTCCGCCGCCGTAACCGAGGAACTCCACGACCACCGGTACCGGTTCGGCGGTCCCGGCGGGCAGCACCAGCCAGCCCTTCACCGGGTGCCCCCCGAATCCGGCGAAGGTCACGTCGTGGACCTCCACCGACGTCAGTCCGGTCGCCACGGGCTCGAAGCGCGCCCCGAGGGCGTGGGCGCGGGACTCCTCCAGCGTCTTCGTCCAGAACGCGTCGAAGTCCGCCGGTTCGGCGGAGGCGCTGCGATACCTGCGCAGCTCGTCGAGCGGGAGATCGAACAGGGCCATGAGAACCGCCTTCGCCACGGGAGCAGGGAGCAGGTCAACATGTTCTGCCATCGCCTGGCAAGAGCGCGGCTCACGAGCGACGCGCCCCTGCCGCGGCGGACGGGCTCCCGCCGCAGGGCCCTTGCCGACCGACGAGCGCTCCTGCTATCCCTCTTGGTTAGGAAAGTTTCCTTCCAATCCTTGCCATCGCCACGCACGTTGCACCGGTTCTGTCCCGGCCCGTCCCCCAGCCAACGGAGACCCCCCATGAGACCGGCACGGCTCTGGAAGCACCCGTTCACCGCCCTCGGCGTGATCGGTACCGCACTGACGCTCGCCCTGACCGCCGCGCCCACGGCGCCCGCAACCCCCGCCCCCGAACCCGTCACCGCCGCTTCCGACGGCGGACCCGACGCCGACCACCTCCCCCTCGACACCGCAGCCGCCTCCGCCGGTACGCCCGTCGCCGTCAACGGACAGCTGAAGGTGTGCGGCACCAAGCTCTGCAACCAGCACGGAAAGCCCGTCCAGCTCCGCGGCATGAGCACCCACGGCCTGCAGTGGTACAGCCGGTGCGTCACCACGGGCTCCCTCGACGCCCTGGCCACCGACTGGAACGCCGACGTCCTGCGCATCTCCCTCTACGTCCAGGAAGGCGGCTACGAGACCGATCCCCGCGGTTTCACCGACAAGGTCCACTCGATCATCGAGCAGGCCACCGCACGCGGCATGTACGCGATCGTCGACTGGCACATGCTCAGCCCGGGCGACCCGAACCACAACCTCACCCGCGCAAAGACGTTCTTCACCGAGATCGCCCGGCGCCACCGCAGCAAGAACAACCTGCTGTTCGAAATCGCCAACGAGCCCAGCGGCGTGAGCTGGTCCACGATCAAGCGCTACGCCGAGCGACTCGTCCCCGTCATCCGGCAGAACGACCCGGACACCCCGATCCTCGTCGGCACCCGCGCCTGGTCCTCACTCGGCGTCTCCGAGGGCTCCGACGAGAGCGAGGTGGTGGACAACCCGGTCGACGCGCCCAACATCATGTACACGTTCCACTTCTACGCGGCCTCGCACCGGGACGAGTACCTGGCCACCCTGTCCCGCGCGGCCGACGAACTGCCGGTGTTCGTCACCGAGTTCGGCACCCAGGACTACGCGGGCGAAGGGGCGGACGACTTCGCCATGTCCCAGCGCTACCTCGATCTGATGGCGAGCAAGAAGATCAGCTGGGTGAACTGGAACTACTCGGACGACCACCGCTCCGGCGCCGTGTTCAAGGCCGGGACCTGCGCCGGCAACGGCCCCTGGACCGGCACCGCGTCGCTGAAGCCCGCCGGCGTCTGGGTGCGCGACCGCATCAGGACACCGGACGGCTTCCCCACCGGCTGACCGGCCCCTCGCACGGCCCTGCCCGCCCCTGTGATCCACTGGGCGGGCGGGGGCGCAGCGAACGCAGGTCACACGTCAGGAGCAGCATTGACCACCTACCGGCAGCCGGGAGTCGTCCTCGCCGACCACCGCTTCACCGTCCCCCTCGACCACGACGAGCCCGACGGCGAGCGGATCGAGCTCTACGGCCGCGAAGTCACCGCCGCCGGCCGTACGGGGGAGGACCTGCCCTGGCTGCTGTACCTGGAGGGCGGCCCTGGCAACGCCGCCCGCCGTTTCACCGGGGCGCAGGCCTGGCTCGCCCGCGCCGTCGAGGAGTACCGCGTACTCCTCCTCGACCAGCGCGGCACCGGCCGCTCCACGCCTCTGAACCGCCAGACGCTCCCGCTGCGCGGCGGACCCCGCCAACAGGCCGAGCACCTGGCCCACTTCCGCGCCGACTCCATCGTCCGCGACTGCGAGACCATCCGGCGGCGGCTCACCGGAGGGGCGCCGTGGACCGTGCTCGGTCAGAGCTTCGGCGGCTTCTGCGCCACCCATTACCTGTCCACGGCCCCCGAAGGACTGCACACCGCTCTGATCACCGGCGGACTGCCCGCCCTGGACGCGCACGCCGACGACGTCTACCGCGCCGCCTATCCGCGCATCCGGCGCAAGGTGGAGGCCCACTACGCCCGGTACCCGCAGGACGTCGAGCGCGCCCGCCGCATCGCCGCCCACCTCATGGACCGTCCCACTGTGCTGCCCGGCGGCTACACCCTCACGCCCGAAGCCTTCCAGTCGCTCGGCATCCTCCTCGGCGGCCAGGACGGCAGCCACCAGCTGCACTACCTGCTCGAGAACGCCTTCGTGCGCACCGCGTCGGGCCACGAACTGTCCGACGCCTTCCAGGAAGCCGTGCGTCCCGTCCTGTCGTTCGCCGCCAACCCGCTGTACGCCGTGCTGCACGAAGCGATCTACGCCCAGGGCGGCCGGCCCACCGGCTGGTCCGCCGAACGCGTACGCGCGGAGTTCCCGGAGTTCGGCGCGGCGACGGCGCTCGCCGGGGAGAGCCCGTTGTTGTTCACCGGGGAAACCATCCATCCCTGGCACTTCCAGGCGGACCCCGCGCTGCGCCCGCTGCGCGAGTGCGCCGAACTGCTGGCCGCCCGCACCGACTGGCCCGCGCTCTACGACCCGGCACGGCTCGCCGTGAACGAGGTGCCGGTCGCCGCGGCCGTCTACCACGACGACATGTACGTCGACACCGCCGACTCCCTGCGCACCGCCCGCGCCGTCCGCGGGCTGCGCACCTGGGTGACCGACGAGTACGAGCACGACGGGGTGAGGGCGAGCGGCACCAGGGTCCTCGACCGCCTGCTGGCCCTCGCCCGTGACGAGGTCTGACGAACCATACGTTCCGCCGTCGAGCCGGGGCCGTATCCTGCGGCCATGACGGATCAAGTGACCGAACAGCTCCAGGAGATGCCCGGCGACTGGCAGCGCGCCCTGGCCGTCGTCGCCCACCCCGACGACCTCGAATACGGCTGCGCCGCCGCCATCGCCGGGTGGACCGACGGGGGGCGCGAGGTCGTCTACGTCCTCGCCACCCGCGGCGAGGCGGGCATCGACTCCATCGCCCCCGGCGACTGCGCAGCCCTGCGCGAGCAGGAACAGCGTGCCAGCGCCGCGGTCGTGGGGGTCCCCACCGTGGAGTTCCTCGACCACAAGGACGGCGTCATCGAGTACGGGACCGGGCTGCGGCGCGACATCGCGGCGGCCATCCGCCGCCACCGCCCCGAGCTGGTCATCACGCTCAACCACCGTGACACCTGGGGCGGCACGGTCTGGAACACCCCGGACCACCGCGCCGTGGGACGGGCCACCCTGGACGCCGCCGGGGACGCCGGCAACCGTTGGATCTTCCCCGAGCTCATCTCCGAGCACGGGCTCGAACCGTGGGACGGCGTGCGATGGGTGGCCGTGGCGGGCTCCGACAACCCCACCCACGCGGTCGACGCCGGACCCGGTCTGGAGCGGTCGGTGCGCTCGCTGCTGGAGCACCGCCTGTACATCGAGGGACTGACGGACAAGGACCCGGAGGAGTACTGCCGCACCTTCCTCACCGGCATGGCCGAGGCGGCGGCGCCGCGTTTCGGCGGCCGGCCCGCCGTCACGTTCGAGGTGTTCCCGCGCTGACGCGCCCGCACTCCGGCCCCGGACCGCGCCACGCGGCCCGGGGCCGCGTCGTCTCCTCCAACGGCGCCGCGCCCGCGTCGGCGACCTGACGCGCCGCGAAGGGACCGTGCGGGCACGGGACGGCGCGGCCTGCGGATTGGCGCGGCTGGTCGTCGGGCACATCACTGGCAGTGATGTGATGCGCGACTTCCTTGTGCGACCCGAGCGGCCCATGGAGGAAATGTGACGCTTCGCCTGCGGACAGCCGCCTTGGTCGCGGTCCTCACGCTCGCCTGTACCCCAGCCGTCGGCGAGGCCGCCGACGGGTACGGGACGGACGGCAGGTCCCCGGCAGTCAGCCCCACCCCGCGTGACGTCCAGCCCCTGGACGACCGGGTCACCGTCACCTCGACCGTCACGCTGGTCGCCGACGAGGACGCCGACCCGCAGGCGCTCGGCGTCACCGAGCGGGCCCTGCGCGAGGCGGGCGCCGAGCGGATCGTGCGCGGCGGGAGTGCCGTCGATGACCGGCTGACCGTGCATGTCGGCTCCGCCGGCGCCCTGGACGCCCTGTCCGCGCTCGACGCCGAGGGACCGGAGCGACTGCCCGCCGACGGCTACGTCCTCGGAATCGGCCGCGACCGGATCGTCCTCGCCGGCAAGGACGCCACGGGCACCTACTACGCCGCTCAGACCCTGCGCCAGGTCCTGCCGCAGCGCGACCGCCCCGGCGCCCACGTGCGCGGCGTGATCGTCCGCGACTGGCCCGCCACCCCCCTGCGCGGCGTCATCGAGGGCTTCTACGGCACCCCGTGGTCGCACGCGGCCCGGCTGGACCAGCTCGACTTCTACGGCGAGCACAAGATGAACATCTACGTGTACTCGCCCAAGGACGACCCCTATCTGCGCGACAAGTGGCGTGAGCCGTACCCCGCTTCAGCGCTGGCGCGCATGGAGGAGCTGGTCGAGCGGGCGGAGCAGCGGCACGTGGACTTCACCTACGCCCTGTCCCCGGGCCTGTCCGTCTGCTACAGCTCCGAGGCCGACACCCGCGCCCTCATCGACAAGTTCCGGACGATGTGGGACATCGGCGTGCGCACCTTCGCCGTCCCGCTGGACGACATCAGCTACACGAAGTGGAACTGCCCGGGGGACCAGGCCAGATGGGGCACCGGCGGGGGCGCGGCGGGTGCGGCGCAGGCGCACCTGCTCAACCGGGTGAACCGGGAGTTCATCGCCGCCCACCCCGGTGCCGAGCCCCTGCAGATGGTGCCGACCGAGTACTACAACGTGACGGCGACCGCCTACAAGAAGGCGCTGGCCGAACAGCTCGACGCGGACGTCGTCGTCGAGTGGACCGGCATCGGCGTCATCGCGCCGACCATGACGGTCGCCCAGGCGCGCGCCGCCCGCTCGGTCTTCGCCCACCCGATCCTGACCTGGGACAACTACCCCGTCAACGACTACGTCACCAACCGCCTGCTGCTCGGCCCCTTCAGCGGCCGGGAGAAGGGCCTGCCCGCCGAACTGGCCGGCATCACCGCGAATCCGATGATCCAGCCGTACGCGTCGAAGATCGCGCTGTTCACGGTCGCCGACTACACCTGGAACGACACCGCCTACGACCCACGCGCCTCATGGCTGGCCGCGCTGCGGTGGTACGCGGGCGGCGACGGCCGCACAGAACGGGCCCTGCGGGCCTTCGCGGACGTCAACTACGGCTCGCGGCTCAACGCACAGCAGGCACCCGAACTGGCCGCCGCTTCCGCGGAGTTCTGGCAGGACGGCGACGCGGACCGGCTCCAGGCGACCCTGGACGGGCTGCGTACGGCGCCGTCGGTGCTGCGCGACCGCCTTCCCGAGCCGGGCTTCGTCGACGACGCCGGTCCCTGGCTGGACGCGACCGAGGCGTGGGCGGTGGCGGCAGGCACCGCGCTGCGGATGGTGGAGGCCGCCCGCCACGGCGACGCCGCCGAGGCGTGGGAGCTGCGCGGGCGCCTGCCCGGACTGCTCGCCACCGCGAGGTCGTTCGTCTACACGGGGCTCGGCGGCACCGAGGTGCCCGTGGTCGTCGGCGAGGGCGTGCTGGACAGGTTCGTCGAGGACGCGCGGGCCGAGCACGACCGCATCCTCGGCGTGCCCGGCGGCGTCAGGGCCGTCAGCAGCATCGGCACCTACCGGGACAACGTGCCAGCGCGGATGATCGACGACGACGACACCACGTTCTACTGGAGCAGCAGGGCGCCCGCCGTGGGCGACCACGTCGGCGTCGACCTGCGCGAGGAGCGCCCGATCGGCACCGTCGGACTGGCCATGGGCAAGCCGACCAGCCCGAACGACTACCTGCGCCAGGGGGTACTGGAGTACTCGTCGGACGGCGCCAACTGGCACCAGCTGGCTGCCTTCTCCGGGACACCGAACGTCACGGCCACCGCCCCCGAGGGCACCACCGCCCGCTATGTGCGGGCAAGAGCCACGGCACGGCAGACCAACTGGCTCGTCGTCAGGGAGTTCTCGGTGGCCACGGACAGCGCCTCCGTCAGCGGGGGCCCGCCGCCGGCGCCCGGCTCCGCACTGCGCGCCGCGGCCGACGGCGACCCGGACACCGCCTACCGGGCCGCACGCGCCCCCGAGCCGGACGAGACGCTGACCGTGGACCTCGGCGGCACGCGGTCCGTGCGGACGGTGAAGGTGCTCCAGCCCGGCGACACCGCGGCACGCGCACTCGTCGAGCTGCGCGGACCGGACGGCACGTGGCGCAGGGCCGGCGAGATCCGGCGGCCGTACTCGCAGCTGAACACGGGCAGCCGCACGGCCGACGCGGTCCGCCTGGTGTGGCAGAGCGGGACGCCGCGGATCGCCGAGGTGATCGTCCGCTAGGAATTCTCGTCCATGCGTCACGCGGTCGGGTCGGCCGGGGTGTCGCTCCGGCCGCCCGCCGGTCAGGAGGGCGCGCCGGCCAGGACTTCCACCTTTCCGGTGTCGAGCGAGTAGTAGGCGCCGACCACGGCAAGGGCGCCCTTTCCCACGAGTGGGGCCAGGTCCTGGTTGGAGCGCAGATCGGCCGCGGTCAGCCTGACCTGGGCGCGGGCCATGGTCTCGACCGGGTCGGCCCCACCCTCCCGGACTGCCTGCTCGTACGCCGGCCGCAGGGCATTGGTGATCGCCTGCAGGTTGCCGGGCAGCGGTTTGCCGTCCCGAAGGGACGTGTACGCGGCCTTGACGGCGCCGCAGCGCTGGTGCCCGAGGACCACGACCAGGGGGGTGTCACTCGTCATGGGCCCGTACTCGACGGAACCGGTGACCACCGGGCCGACCGCCTCGCCACCCGTGCGCATCACGTAGAGGTCACCCAGGCCGGTGTCGAAGAGGAGTTCCGGCGGCACCCGGGAGTCGATACACGAGAGGACCGCCCCGAAAGGCGCCTGCTCCTGGGCCACGAACTGACGCCGGTCCGGATCCCGGTCGGGGTGTTGAAGGTCCCCGCTCACCCAGCGCTTGTTGCCCTCCATCAACCTCGCGAACGCGGCGGCGGGCGTGGCGGGCCGCGCTTCCGGCGAGGTGGTCGCCGACGGGGCGGCCCTCGTCGATGAGCACCCCGCAAGGGCGAGCGCGGCGCCCGCGAGTCCGCCGGCAAGCAGCGCCCTGCGATCCGGACGTCCGGCTCTGTCCATCGGTCGTTCCCCTCATGCCGCTCGCACATGTCCCTGCGTTGTGACCGGCCCATTGTTCAGCGTGGTGTGGTGGCCCGGCGGCAGGCGCAAGCGGACGCGGTCTGTATTGCCGCAGACGGCCCACAGAACCGGCTCGGGCGGCGGCGCACCCGAAGAGGCCCGGGCCACGGCCTCGGTTACGGAAGGAGCTCCCACCGCTGACGGGGGCGTGACACTTCGACGACAGCTTCGGGTCACCCGTCCGCGCGAGATTGACAAACAGTCTTGCCGTTTCTGCAATGGAATGCATGGACGACGACGCACGGCTGGACGCCGTACTGAACGAGGTCGGGCCGAGGCTCCGCAGGATCCGGCGCGAGCGAGGCGCCACGCTCGGAGCCCTGTCGGAAGCGACCGGCATCTCGGTGAGCACCCTGTCCCGGCTGGAGTCGGGCGGACGCAGGCCCAGTCTGGAGTTGCTGCTGCCCATCGCCCGAGCCCACCAGGTGCCGCTCGACGAACTGGTCGGGGCCCCGCCCGTCGGTGATCCGCGGGTGCGGTCGAAGCCGATCGTCCGCGGTCACCGGACGATGTATCCGCTCACCAACCGGCCCGGCGGGCTCCAGGCGTACAAGGTGGTGCACAGGCCGGCCGAGGAGCCCCCCGAGCAGCGCACGCACGAGGGGTACGAGTGGCTCTACGTGCTCTCCGGCCGTCTCCGGCTGCTGCTCGGCGACCATGACGTGGTGCTGGGCCAGGGGGAGGCGGCGGAGTTCGACACCCGGGTGCCCCACTGGTTCGGCACGGCCGACGACCAGCCGGTGGAGTTCCTGAGCCTGTTCGGCCCGCAGGGAGAGCGGATGCACGTCCGGGCGAAGCCGAAGCGCGGCTGAGAATCCGGCGCGGCCGGAAGGGGTCTTCCACCATGGGCAAGCGACCGCTTAGTATGCGGCGCAGCACAGTACGCCCTACGGCTTGTGGGAGGCCCTGACATGCAGGCATGGCAAGTGCACCGGAGCGGCGAGCCGAGCGAGGTGATGCGGCTCGAGGAGGTGGACCGGCCCACGCCCGGCGAAGGGCAGGTCCTCCTGCGGGTCCGTGCCGCGAACATCAACTTCCCCGACGCGCTTCTGTGCCGGGGCCAGTACCAGATCAAGCCGCCGCTGCCCTTCACCCCGGGCGTGGAGATCTGCGGGGAGACCGAGGACGGCCGCCGGGTGATTGCCAACCCGGCGCTGCCGCACGGTGGTCTCGCCGAGTACGTGGTCGCGGACGAGGCCGCGCTGCTGCCCGCGCCCGACGCCCTGGACGACGCCGAGGCCGCGGCCCTGCACATCGGCTACCAGACCGGCTGGTTCGGACTGCACCGCAGGGCCGGACTCAAGGAGGGCGAGACGCTGCTCGTCCACGCCGCGGCCGGAGGCGTCGGCAGTGCCGCCGTGCAGCTCGGCAAGGCGGCCGGAGCCACGGTCATCGGTGTCGTCGGCGGCCCGCAGAAGGCTGCCGTGGCCCGCGAACTGGGCTGCGACGTGGTCGTCGACCGCCGCAGCGAGGACATCGTCGCCGCCGTCAAGGCGGCCACCGGTGGCCGCGGCGCCGACGTGATCTACGACCCTGTCGGCGGTGACGCCTACGCCAAGTCCGCGAAGTGCGTGGCCTTCGAGGGCCGCATCGTGATCGTCGGCTTCGCCAGTGGCGACATCCCGGCGCCCGCGCTCAACCACGCCCTGGTCAAGAACTACTCGATCATGGGCCTGCACTGGGGCCTCTACGCCCTCAAGGACCCCGCGTCCATCGCGCAATGCCACCGGACGCTGACCGAGTACGCCGCCAAGGGACTGATCAAGCCTCTCGTCAGTGAGCGGGTCCCCTTCGAGGACGCCGCCGACGCCGTCCAGCGCGTCGCCGATGGCACGACCACCGGCCGCCTCGTCGTCGTCCCGGAAGGAGCCAACCGATGAAGAAGGCACCGGACGCAGCCGAACTGCGGGAACGCACAGGGCAGTTGCTCGCCGCACACCCTCCGGCCACCACGGCGCGGGACGACTTCCTCCGGGCCCGATTCGCGGCCGGCCTGGCCTGGGTGCACTACCCCGAGGGCCTCGGCGGCCTCGGCGCGCCGCGCACCCTGCAGGCCGTCGTCGACGCCGAGCTCGCCGCCGCCGGCGCGCCCGACAACGACCCGCGCCGCATCGGCATCGGCCTCGGGATGGCCGCGCCGACGATCCTCGCCTACGGCTCCGAGGAGGTGAAGCAGCGCTTCCTCGAACCTCTGTGGACCGGCGAGGAGGTGTGGTGCCAGCTGTTCAGCGAACCCGGCGCGGGCTCCGACCTCGCGGCGCTGGGCACCCGCGCGGTCCGCGACGGCGACGAGTGGGTGGTGACCGGGCAGAAGGTGTGGACCTCCAGCGCCCATATCGCCCGGTGGGCCATCCTCATCGCCCGCACCGACCCCGACGTGCCCAAGCACCAGGGCATCACCTACTTCGTCTGCGACATGACCGACCCCGGCGTCGAGGTCCGCCCGCTGCGGCAGATCACCGGCGAGGCGGAGTTCAACGAGGTCTTCCTCACCGATGTGCGCATCCCCGACGCGCACCGGCTCGGCGAGGTCGGCGAGGGCTGGAAGGTCGCCCAGACCACGCTGATGAACGAGCGGGTCTCCATCGGAGGCATGCGGCTGCCCCGCGAGGGCGGGATGATCGGCCCCGTCGCCCGCACCTGGCGCGAACGCCCGGACCTGCGCACCCACGACCTGCACCAGCGGCTGCTGACGCTGTGGGTCGAGGCCGAGGTCGCCCGGCTCACCGGCGAACGGCTGCGTCAGCAGCTCGCCGCCGGCCAGCCCGGCCCGGAGGGCAGCGGCACCAAGCTCGCCTTCGCCCGGCTCAACCAGGAGATCAGTGGCCTGGAGGTCGAACTCCTCGGCGAGGAGGGGCTGTTGTACGACGACTGGACCATGCGCCGCCCCGAGCTCGTCGACTTCACCGGACGTGAGGCCGGCTACCGCTACCTGCGCTCCAAGGGCAACTCCATCGAGGGCGGCACCAGCGAGGTGCTGCTGAACATCGTCGCCGAACGTGTCCTCGGCCTGCCGGCCGAACCGCGCAGCGACAAGGACATCGCCTGGAAGGACCTCGCGCGATGACGGACCTGCTGTACTCCGAGGCCGAGACCGATCTGCGGGCAGCCGTCCGCTCGCTGCTCTCCGACCACGCCGACCCCGCCGCGCTCGTCGCCGGCGCCGCCGAGAGCGGCAGCCCGTACGACGTCGGTCTGTGGAAGGCCCTGGCGTCCGGCATCGGTGCCGCCGGGCTGCTCGTGCCCGAGAAGCTGGGCGGCCAGGGCGCCGGCCACCGCGAGGCGGCGGTCGTCCTGGAGGAGCTCGGCCGCAGCGTCGCCCCGGCGCCGTACCTCACCAGTTCCGTCGTCGCGACGGAGGTGCTGCTCGCACTCGGTGACGACGTGGGGGAGGCGACCGCGCTGCTCGGCGACCTCGCGGCGGGCCGCCGCACCGCCGTGGCCGCGCTGCCGCTGTCGGCCGCCGCCGACGGACCGCTCCCGGGCGGCACGGAACGCGTCACCGGCGTCGCGGACGCCGTCCGCGCCGATGTGTTCCTCGTGCTCCGGTCCGACGGCCTGTATCTGCTGGAGCGTTCCGGGGTCTCGGTCGAGCCGCAGACCGCGCTCGACCTGACCCGTCCGCCCGCCGCCGTCACGCCCGGCACGGCGGGCACCCGGATCGCGGACCGCGAGGCGGGCGAGGCGGCCGTGCGGCGGGGGCTGCTCGCGGGGGCGGGCCTGCTGGCCTCCGAGCAACTGGGCGTCGCGGAATGGTGCCTGGAGGAGACGGTCCGGCACACACGCGAGCGGCACCAGTTCAACCGGCCCGTCGGGTCGTTCCAGGCGCTCAAGCACCGGATGGCCCAGCTGTGGCTGGAGGTCGTCTCGGCGCGCGCCGCCGCCCGCGCGGCGGCGGACGCACTGGCCACCGGCAGCCCCGACGCGGCGGTGGCGGTGGCGGTCGCCCAGGCGTACTGCTCCGGGGCCGCCGTGCACGCCGCCGAGGAGTGCGTGCAGCTGCACGGCGGGATCGGCATGACCTGGGAACACCCGGCGCACCTCTACCTGAAGCGGGCCAAGGCCGACGAGATCGCGCTCGGCACGCCGGGCCTGCACAAGGAGGCTCTGGCCGCGCTCGTCGATCTCCCGGCTCCGTAACACCCCATGTCTCGGCACGCCCTTTACGTGCTGTTAATTGCGAGTGATTTGCAATAACAGTTGATCTTCAACAGGGGTGTACGAGCATGACGGGCCGATCGATAGGGGCTGCGGCCGCCACGGCGCTCGCCGCCGCGCTGACCCTCGGCGCGGCGGCCTGCTCCCACCCGGGCAGCGGCGGCGGGACCGGCGCGCGGGCCGTGGACTCCGCGGTCGTCGGCATCGCCCACGAACCCGAGACCCTCAGCCCGCTCCTCGGCTACGGCAAGGACGGCAACTCCAAGATCTTCGACGGACTGCTCGCCCTCGACGCGGTCATGTACGCCGGACGGATCGTCGAAATCGCCGGCGCAGAGAGCTTCTTCGGCGCACCCGGCCCCCGCCACCCGTACGCCCGCGGCCTGCTGAACGCCCTCCCGGAACGGGAGTTCCGCGCCCATCCCCGGCCTTCCGCCCGAACTCGCAGACCTGCCGCCCGGCTGCGCGTTCGCGCCGCGCTGCGCCCGCGCGTCGGACGCCTGCGCGGCCCTGCCCCTGCTCGCCGACGGCGTCGCCTGCCATCACGCCGAGGAGCCCGACCGTGTTTGACCTCCAGGACGTCACGGCGCCTCCCTGCGTCTCGCGCCCGGCGAGGCCGTCGGGCTCCTCGGGCCCAGCGGTTGCGGCAAGTCCACCCTCGCCCGGGTGGCCGCGCTGCTGCACCGCCCCGACGCGGGCCGTGTCGTCGTCGACGGCGAGACGGTACGCGGCTGGCGGCACGCCGCCCCCCGGGAGCTGCGCACGGCGATCGGCGTGGTGTTCCAGCAGCCCCGGCTGTCCGCCGACCCCCGGCTGACGCTGCGCGCCGCGATCGCCGAACCGCTGCGGGCGACCGGACGGCGCGCCGAAGCGGCCGGCCGTGTCGAGGAGTTCGCGCACGCCGTGGGCCTGAACGGTGAACTCCTCGGCCGCCGGCCCCACGAGGTCAGCGACGGCCAGCTGCAACGCGCCTGCCTCGCCCGCGCGCTGGTGCTCAGGCCGCGCTGGCTGGTCTGCGACGAGATGACCGCCATGCTGGACGCCTCCACCACGGCGGCCCTCGTGGCCGCCGTCGAGAGCTACCGGCAGGACAGCGGCGCCGGCCTCCTCGCCGTGGGGCACGACCACGCCCTGCTGAAGCGCTGGTGCGATCGCACCGTCCACTGGTCCGACATCGCCCGCTGACCACGCGTCAGGCATCCGTCGCGCTGGGTGCGGTGTCGCACGCGCGGATGACGAATGGCCGAACTCCTGTCCCCGCACTGCCACTTGGCGCCTCGCCGTCGGATACTCACCGAGTCCCGTCCGACTCGCCGAGCCCGGAGGCCACCGTGCCGACCACCCGTCGCAGAGCCGTCACGACGATCGCCGCCGCACTGGCGGGCGCCGTCGCCGTCCCCGCCCACGCGAAGAACGCCGAGCGCGGGGGCGGCCCCGCCGGGCCCAGGCCGCTCCGCCGGGCCCACGCCCACAACGACTACCTGCACGGACGGCCGCTCCACGACGCCCTCGCGCACGGTTTCACCAGCGTCGAGGCCGACGTCTTCCTCGTCGACGGCGACCTGCTCGTCGCCCACGAGCCCGCCGAGCTCGACCCCGCCCGCACCCTGCGCGGCCTGTATCTGGAACCGCTGCTCGCCCGTGTGCGCGCCAACCACGGCAGCGTCTACCGCGGTTACCGCCGGCCGGTGCAACTGCTCGTCGACATCAAGACCGACGGCGTCGCCGCCTACCTCGAACTCGACCGCCAACTGCGCCAGTACCGCGAGATGCTGAGCAGCTGCACCGACGGCCGCGTCCGCCTGGGCGCGGTCACTCCCGTCGTCTCGGGCGACCGCGCGGCACGCGCCCCCATGGAGGCGCAGCGCCGCAGGTACGCCTTCTACGACGGGCGCCTCGACGACCTCGCCGCCCCGTCACCCGCCCCCGCCTCCTTCATCCCGCTGATCTCCGGCAACTGGACCCACAGCTTCAGCTGGCTCGGCACGGGCGAGTTCCCCGCGGCGGAACGGGAGAGACTGCGCTCCCTCGCCGCCACCGCCCACGGGCGCGGCCGGCGGGTCCGCTTCTGGGCCACCCCCGACACGCCCGGTCCGGCGCGCGACGCCGTGTGGCGTGAACTGCTGGCCGCCGAGGTCGACCACATCAACACCGACGACCTGGCAGGACTCGAGAGGTTCCTGCGCTCGCAGGACCGCTGAGCCTCTCACCCGTACGGCGGACACGCCAGTCGGCCGTACGGGACCGCGGCTGCGCCAGACTGGCCGCCGAATGCCGCAATTCCGGCGCGGCTGAGGAGGTTGGCGATGGCCATTTCGATCTCGTTGGTGCTTCTGCTCCTCGTTCTCGCAGTGATCTTCCTGCGCAACGGTGGTCTGAAGATGTCCCATGCCCTGGTCTGCGCCCTGCTCGGGTTCTTTCTCGCGAGCACGAGCATGGCGCCGACCATTCACGAGGGCATCGCGGCGACGGCCGACGTCGTCGGCAGCCTCAGGCCATGAACGACCTGATCAGGAACCGCACTCCTTCGGGGGCCTCCAGCGAGAAGCCGCTGCCCCGGCCGTCGACCACGTCCACCACGAGCCGCGTGTGGCTCCACCGCTCGTACTGACTGCGGGACATCCAGAACGGCACCGGCTCCCCGACCCCCGTCACGCGCAGCTCGGCCAGCAGCACGTCCGACGCCCCGGTCCGGAACTCCCCGGCCGGGTAGCACATGGGCGCGCTGCCGTCGCAGCACCCGCCCGACTGGTGGAACATCAGTGGCCCGTGGGCCGCCCGCAGCCGCCGCAGCAGTCCGGCGGCCGCGGGCGTGAGCTCCACCGGGCGGCTCCCGTGCTCGTTCACAGGACGACCCCTCTCGACGGCTGACGACGCGGACGGCGACCAGTCAACTCCGCCGGGGGTTGCGGATACGTTGCACGCCGGGCCACGGCGTGCACCTGGCGGACCCCCGGCACGTCCGCGACGCCGCAGGAGCGCCGCCGGGTGATCCGGGAACCGGACCGCCCCGCGCGAAACGCGAGGTCAGGGCCGGGTCGGGGTCAGGGGCGCGCCTGGTCGGCCCGCTCCGCGTTCTTCGCCTTGACGCGCGCCGCTTCCTTCCGCACCTCGGCCTGGGTGGCCCGCTCCTTCTGCAGCCACTCGGGGAGGTCCTTCTTCAGCGCGTCGATCTGCTCCGTGGTGAGAGGTTCGGTGACCCCGCCCCGGGCGAGGCCCGCGATCGAGACGCCCAGCTTCGCCGCGACCACCGGCCGGGGGTGCGGGCCGTTGCGCCGCAGGTCCTGCAGCCACTGGGGCGGGTCGGCCTGCAGAGCGTTCAGCTCGGCGCGCGAGACGACACCCTCCTGGAACTCGGCGGGGGTGGCCTCGAGGTACACACCCAGCTTCTTCGCCGCGGTCGCGGGCTTCATCGTCTGGGTGCTCTGGTGCGACGTCATGCGTCAAGGGTATCGAGCGTGTGTGCTGCCTCTGACCACGGAAGGTAGCCTTGCGGCGTGACAGGCTCGGATGCATCCCCTTCGTTCCGGCTCGCCTATGTCCCGGGAGTGACGCCCACGAAGTGGGTGCGGATCTGGAACGAGCGGCTGCCCGATGTCCCGCTGACCCTCGTCGGGGTGGCGGCCGCGGAGGCGTTCGCGACGCTGCGCGGCGGCGGCGCCGACGCCGGCTTCGTCCGGCTGCCGGTCGACCGGACGGATCTCAGCGCCATCCCCCTCTACACCGAGACGACGGTGGTCGTGGTCCCCAAGGACCACCTCATCGCGGCGGTCGACGAGGTGACCAGCGAGGATCTCGCGGACGACATCGTGCTGCACCCGCTCGACGACACCCTCGACTGGGAGCGCCCTCCGGGACGGCCCGCGATCGAGCGTCCCGCCACGACCGCCGACGCGGTCGAGCTGGTGGCGGCGGGGGTGGGGCTGCTGGTCGTACCGCAGTCCCTGGCCCGTCTGCACCACCGCAAGGACCTGACCTACCGGCCGGTGTCGGACGCGCCCCAGTCACGTGTCGCCCTGTCCTGGCCGCAGGAGGAGACCACCGACCTGGTGGAGCAGTTCATCGGCATCGTGCGCGGGCGCACGGTCAACAGCACACGGGGCCGCCCCCCGGCCGAGGCCCAGCCCAAGGCGAAGGACAAGACCAAGGCCAGGAGCCAGGCGAAGGGCGGCGGCCGGCGGAAGCCCGCGGCCGGCACGTCGGCCGGCCGCAGCCCCAGGACCGGTTCCGGCGCCACCAGGGGCGCCAAGCGCGGCAGGCCGCGCCGCCGGTCGTAGCGCCGACGCCGCGCGACGCGGTGGACGGGCCGGAAGCGGCGCCGGGTGAGGAGCCGAGGCGCCCGGAGCGAGCCCGGTGACACGGTTCGACACCCCGTGTCGCACTCGCCAAGCAAATTCGAACAGGAGTATGGTTTCGGTCATGGCCGACACCGACTTCCCCGACGATCTGCGCACCGCCCAGACCCGCCTCCACCAGGCGACATCGGAGCTGGCCGCGCTGTGCCGCGCCCTGCCGTGGAGCGTGGAACCCCAGGCCGGGTGGGAAGGTCAGGCGCATCCGCACACCGGCGAGGTCACCGGCGGCCGCGAGGACAGCCCCGGCTGGACACCCGAGCAGAAGGCGGCCGTCGAAAGGCTCCGCGCGGAGTGCCTCGCGCTGTCCGCCACCGTGGCCACGCACCCGTACTGGAAGACCGTCGAACGGGAGAAGACCGTCGAGACCCGGATGCGGTTGAAGGCCGCCACCCGGCCCGAGGCGGTGCCCGTCGTGGACGTCGAGACCGCCGCGTAGAGCGATCGACCGAGACACCTCTTGTGCCATGTCCGATCCGACACCCCAGCTGTCCCGCCTCCAGAAGCTGCGCATCGTGGAGCAGTACCAGGCGTACCAGCTGGCGCGCACCCGGGCCGCGATCAGCGAACTGGAGGCCGCGGAGCGGCGCCGGCTGAAACAGGAGCGCGCCGCGCGCGAAGGGGCCTCGTGGAAGATCGAGCCGTCCCGGGCGACGGCGGACGACTTCGCGATCCTGCACCGCGGCGGCTGTCACATGTACAGGCGTCCGCACGGCCGGCTGAACCGCGAGGAGGCGGTGATCGCTCTCGGTGAGGCCGGCATCAGGCCGTGCGAGATCTGCCGACCGGAGGCCGGGCTCGTGTCCCCGTAGGGCGCGCGGCCCCCGGCCGGAGAGCGGTTCGGGCGCCGGGGACGCAGGCGCCGAGGCGCCGGTGGACCAGCCAGTCCGGGAGCGCCGGGGACGCAGGTGCCGGGGCCCGGTGGACCAACCCGTCCCGAGCGCGAGCACCTCGGCGACGGCCTGGCCGCGCTCGTTGCGCCAGGCGATGGCGACGGTGTCGACCGCGGTTGCCGACGGGGGTTCGTACGGGCGCCGTCCGCACGGCGGGACGCCGTCGCCCCGGTGCGGCCCGCTCGGCATACTGACCTCTCCTGATCACCGCGACTCATCAGGAGGAACCTTGGCCGCCGCCTTCAAGACCGTCATCCGGGTGGACCCGGACCGTCTCGACCAGGCCCGCGCCGTCGACCGGCTGTTCCAGGAGGCGATCGCCCCGGCGACCGTCAACTTCGACTTCGACAACATCCGGCAGGCCGCCGCCTCGCTTCCCGGCAGCGCCATCGTGAAGATGGTCCGCGGCTGGGGGCTCCAGGAGACCGCACCCGTCATGGTCATGGTGCTCTCACTCAAGGAAGCCGTCCGCCAGGCGCTCCCGGCGACGTTCGCCGACGCCTCCTGCTGGGACACCGTCGAACAGGAACTCGTCCGCGCGTTCGCCGGTCTCGGTGCGCAGAAGGGCCAACCGGGGCTCTCCTTCTACGAGGAGGGCGCCGACCGCACCCGCTACTACCGGGACCTGTTCTTCGCCCTGCAGGACGAGGAGACCGGTGAACACCTCTATGCCATCGCGATGTGCATCGATGTGACCGTCGGCCTGGGCAGGAGCGAGGTCGACGCCCTGGAGGTCTCGGACGTGGCCCCGTTCGCGATCCGGCTCGACGCCGTCGTGGTGCGGCAGGAGTTGGGGCTCGCGGCGTGACCCGCGTCTGACCCGGCGCCTGTTCGCGCCCCCGGCCCGCCGTCCCGGGCCGGATTCCGCCGCGCGTCCGCGGCGCGCCACGCGGCGCCCCCGTCTCCGATCCGGCCGGCTCGCCCGGATCAGGGCCCGCTGGGACCCCCACCGCATGTCCCGGTACAACCCCAACGCCGCGCCGTACGAAGGGCGATAGCCTGAGGCGCGTGGACGAACTCGACGGCGTGGAGATCATCGCTGTCCCGGACACCCGGGCGTTCGAGGACTGGCTGGCACACCACCACACGCGCCAGGAGGGCGTGTGGGTGAAGGTCGCCAGGCGAAACTCCGGCATCCCGTCGGTCACCAGCGACGAACTGGTGGACACGGGGTTGTGCTACGGCTGGATCTCCGGACAGCGGCGGTCGCTCGACGACCGGCACTACCTGCAGAAGTACGTTCCGCGGCGGCCCAACAGCCTCTGGTCCCGGGTGAACGTCGACAAGGTCGTGCGGCTGACGGCAGAGGGACGCATGCGTGAGCCCGGATTGGCCGAGGTCCGCAGAGCGCAGGAGGACGGGCGCTGGGCCCGGGCGTACGAGTCGCAGAAGTCGGCCGCCGTGCCGCCCGACCTCATGGCCGCGCTGGAGGCGGATCCCGGAGCCAGGAAAGCGTTCGAGGCGCTGGACAGGACCGAGCGGTACCTGCTGATGCTGCCGTTGCTGCAGGCGGGTACGGCGCGCTCGCGGCACCTGCGGCTGGGGAAGGTCCTGCGCACGCTGCGGGAAGGGCCGCCGGAATCACCCGGTTCTTGAGGCGGTCCCTGAGGGAGGACGGCAATGACGTGGGGGTATTTCGGGCCAAACAGGGACGAATCGCCGCCCACACGGGGTCGATTGAATGATCGAAATGGTGGGGGGTTAGCATATGAGCGCCGCCTAGCTCGAAAGATAAACCTGTGACTGTCAACGACGACTCGTTCACCAACTGGAAGAACCGCGAAGAGATCGCGGAGTCGATGATCCCGCTCATCGGGAAGCTGCACAGGGAGCGGGACGTCACCGTCCTGCTTCACAGCCGCTCCCTGGTGAACAAGTCGGTGGTCAGCATCCTCAAGACCCACCGGTTCGCCCGGCAGATCGCCGGTGAGGAGCTCTCCGTCACCGACACGATGCCGTTCCTGCAGGCCCTCACGACGCTCGACCTCGGCCCTTCCCAGATCGACCTCGCCCTGCTCGCGGAGGCCTACAAGGCCGACGACCGCGGACTGGCCGTCGAGGAGTTCACGGCCGAGGCCGTGGCGGGCGCCACCGGTGCCAACAAGATCGAGCGCGGCGCCGGCCGTGACGTCGTCCTGTACGGGTTCGGCCGCATCGGCCGTCTCGTCGCCCGCCTCCTCATCGAGAAGTCCGGCTCCGGCAACGGCCTGCGGCTGCGCGCGATCGTGGTGCGCGGCGGCGGTGAGCAGGACCTCGTGAAGCGCGCCTCGCTGCTGCGTCGCGACTCGATCCACGGCCAGTTCCAGGGCACGATCACGGTCGACGAGGCGAACAGCACGATCGTCGCGAACGGCAACGAGATCAAGGTCATCTACGCCAACGACCCGTCCGAGGTCGACTACACGGCGCACGGCATCGACAACGCCATCCTGATCGACAACACGGGCAAGTGGCGCGACCGCGAGGGTCTGTCCAAGCACCTGCGCCCCGGCATCGACAAGGTCGTCCTGACCGCTCCGGGCAAGGGCGACGTCCCCAACATCGTGCACGGCGTCAACCACGACACGATCAAGCCGGACGAGCAGATCCTGTCCTGCGCGTCCTGCACCACCAACGCGATCGTCCCGCCGCTGAAGGCGATGGCGGACGAGTACGGCGTCCTGCGCGGCCACGTGGAGACCGTCCACTCGTTCACCAACGACCAGAACCTGCTGGACAACTACCACAAGGCCGACCGCCGGGGCCGCTCCGCGCCGCTCAACATGGTCATCACCGAGACCGGCGCCGCTTCGGCCGTCGCCAAGGCGCTGCCCGACCTCAAGGCGCCGATCACCGGCAGCTCGATCCGGGTGCCGGTGCCGGACGTCTCGATCGCGATCCTCAGCCTGCGCCTGGGCCGCGAGACCACCCGCGACGAGGTCCTCGACTACCTGCGCGACGTCTCGCTGCACTCGCCGCTCAAGCGCCAGATCGACTTCACCACGGCTCCCGACGCGGTCTCGATGGACTTCGTCGGCTCGCGCCACGCCTCGATCGTCGACGCCGGCGCCACCAAGGTCGACGGTGACAACGCGATCCTGTACCTCTGGTACGACAACGAGTTCGGCTACTCCTGCCAGGTCATCCGCGTCGTCCAGCACGTCTCCGGGGTGGAGTACCCGACCTACCCGGCTCCGGCGGTCTGATTCCGTTCCGAAGGACTCCCTCCGATCCCGGTGCCCGCCTGTCGCGGCACCGGGATCAGGGGTTGCGGTCCGGGCGGGACCGGGCCCGCCCTGCCCGGCTCCCGTTCGTCCTGCCGCGAGCCTTGAGCTCAACTCCCGTTCCGTCCAGGCACACCACCCTGCCCTTGGGCTCCCCAAGGCCTCCGAGGGACATATGGTGTACTGCTTCCTATACTGGAGCAAAGCCTCCGACCGGCCTGCCATGCTCACGCGGAGGTTCCATGGCTGGTTTCACGGTCCACCTGGACGAGCACGCGGGGGCCTCGTCCACACACGCGCTCGTCATCGGGGTCGGGGCGTACACGCATCTGGACGGCGGGAAGTCCCCGACCGACCACCCGGGCGCCGTGGGGATGCGGCAGTTGTCCTCGCCACCCCTCTCGGCGCGCGCCTTCGCCACCTGGATGATCGACGCGTACCACGACAGGGGCAGACCGCTGGGGAGCCTGGCCCTCCTGCTGAGCGAGGCGGATCCCGCCCCCTTCGTCCACCCGAGGACGCAGACGGCGCACGTGGTGGAAGCGGCAACCATCGACAACATCGTGCACGCCGTCACGGAGTGGAAGGAGCGGGGAGACCACGACGAGGCCCGGCTGGTCTTCTACTTCTGCGGCCATGGCGTGTCGCTGGGGTTCGACACGTCTCTCCTCGCAGCGGACATGTTCGCCGACCGGAACAGTCCGCTGAACGGCGCCCTGCACTTCGAGGCACTGCACAGGGGACTCAACAGCTGCCGGGCCGCCCAGCAGGTCTTCTTCGTCGACGCCTGCCGGGCCGGCTCCGACAGACTGGACAAGCTGGTGGGCAGGGACGTCCTCGGCCGGGTGCCGGTCGCCGGTAACCTGCGACCCGCCGGTTTCGTGCCACGAGAACACGCCGTCATCTACGCGACCCTGCACGGCGAGGAGTCCTTCGCGCGCACGGGCACCGTCAGCCTGTTCACCGACGCGCTGCTGCGCAGCTTCGACGGCGCCGGAAGCGAGAACACCGAGGACCGTGTGTGGCGGGTGACCACCGACACGCTCAAGCGCGCGGTCGGCCGCTTCATGAGAGAGCCTTCGTTCGCGGGCACCCTGGCGGGAGCCGCGGTACCGGTCAGCCCCGAGTCGTTCGACTTCGACTTCCACGAACTTCAGGCCGAGCCGATCGTCCCCGTGTACATCGGCTGCAGGCCCAAGGAGGACAACGCGCGCGCCGAGTTCACCTGCCGGCGACACGGGCAGGAGGAGCGACGACGCCCGCCGCCCGCCCCCGGCGAGGAACCCGACCTCAGCGAGTGGGCCCTGTTCCTGCCGTTCGGGCGGTACCAGGTCGAGGCCGTCCTCGGTCCCGAGGACCTGCGCAGGGAGGAACTCGACGCCCGGCCCCCGCTGTTCCGCATCGGACTGGCCCGGCCATGAGCACCGCACTCGCCATAAGGCTCTTCCTCGCCTCCGCCGGGGAGTCCGAGGCCGCGGTGATCGTCGGCGACATCCACTCGGCCGACCTCAGCGGCGAGACCCGGCGCAACATCCTGATCCCCTGCGGCGATTCGCCCCGGCCCAGGGCGTATCCGGTGACACCCGGACGCTACCTCGTGTCCGCGACCCTGCCGTCCGGGCTGGTGCTCACGCAGAACGCCGTGGCGGTGGAGGGCGAGGAGACCCCGGTGGACTTCGTCATGACGGACTCGCCGTACGAGACCCACTCCTGGCAGTACCTCATGGGCAACATCGAGCCGGGCAGGGTCTACCACGGTCCCGGCCGGATCCCGCTCGCCCGGTCGATCGCCTCACGGTCCATGGTCGCCCCCCTCGCCGGACCGGACGGCTCCGTCCCCGAGACGGCCGTCGACCTGACCGAACTCGCCACCTGGATCGGCGACTCCCGCCCCACGAGCTGGTCCTTCGCCTCGATGCTGGCACTGGCGGAGAACGACGACGCGCCGGGGCTCGCCGTCGCCCGGGCGATCGCGCGGGGTGAGCCCCGTGTCCTGCCTGCGCCCGACGCGCGCGGGGAGGCGGTCACACCGCTCTACCGGTTCGGCCCCAGCGGCCCCGTCGGAACCCCCGACGCGCCCGTGGGCGAGCGGCAGTTCCTGGTCGTGGAGGCAGCCGGATCCCTGCGCCTGGTCACGCTTCCCCTGCCCTGGGGCACCCGCGAGGTCGAGGTGCTGGTCAATCTGCGGCAGAGCCCGACGGGCAGCGCCGTCGCCGTGGCCGTCCGCGACCCGGCCGTCGGCGCGGGCCTCGCCTACATGTCCCAGGGCGCCCTCGCCACCGCGGCCCAGCTCTTCACCGATGTGGAGGGAATGCTCCACTCCACGTCCCGGAACCCCATCGGGGCGGCAGCCGGGGCCTATGTCCTCGTCGGCACCGACCACTCGGCGGACGAGACGTACTGGGACCCGTGGCTGGAGCGATTGTCCGAGGGCTTCCCCTGGCTCAGCGACGGGGCGATCCTGCGGGCGGTACGGCTGCTGCGCCGGGCCTCGCAGGACAGGCGGCGGGCCCGGGACGGGCTGATCGAGGCCTTCGACCGCGGCATCCCGTACTGCACGCTCGGCCTCGCCTGGCTCATCGACGGGCTCTCCGCCTTCCCCGACGACCCCGAGTGCGTACGCCGCCTCCACGAGGCGCGCCGGCTGTCGTGGCTGGCCGACGTGCGCGAGCCGTTCCTGATTCTCGACCTGCGGCAAGGGAGTGCGTGATGATCCGGCTCAGGATGCTGCCGGCGGAGGACGGCGACTGTCTGCTCCTCGAGTACGGCAACGACGAGTTCGTCCGGCGGATTCTCGTCGACGGCGGACGACACGGCACCTACGAGCGGATCAAACCGCTGCTCGCCGGTCTGGGCGGCCGGATCGACCTGCTCGTGGTGACCCATGTCGACCAGGACCACATCCTCGGTGTGCTGGCGTTGCTCGACGACCCCGACCGGCCGGTGGAGTTCGGGGACGTGTGGTTCAACGGCTTCGACCATCTCCACGACCGGGAGATCTTCGGCGCGGTGGACGGGGAACTGCTCACCACCGCGCTCATCAGCCAGGGCCTGCCCTGGAACAAGGCGTTCGACGGCCGCAGTGTCGAGGTGGGCCATCCGCTGACCTGGTTCGACGACGGATCCTCGATGGAGGTGCTGGCGCCGGACCGCCGACTGCTGGAGTCGCTGATCACGACATGGAAGACGAAGTGCCGGGAGGCCGGGCTGATCCCGGGAGTGGACCCCCTGGAACGGGAGCCGGTGCCGGGCGTCGAACGCTTCGGCGTGATCGACGTCGACGAACTGGCCGCCATGCCGTTCAAGCGGGACGGTTCCCCGACCAATCCGACCAGCATCGGCCTGCTGTTCGAGTTCGAGGGCACCCGGATCGTCTTCACGGGCGACGCGGACGACCCGCGCCTGGTGGCCTCGCTCCGGCCGCGCGCCGAGGCCGAGGGCGGGCGACTGCGGATCGACGCCCTGAAGGTCGCCCACCACGGCAGCGCCAAGAACCTCTCGAACGACCTGCTCGGCCTCCTCGACTGCGGCCGCTACCTGATCTCCACCAACGGAAGAGTCCACGGCCACCCGGACGACATCGCCATCGCCCGGATCCTCAAGCACGGCGGGGCGACGAAGGATCTCGTCTTCAACTACCGTGGCAGGGCGGCCGACTGGGACCTCGACGGCCTGAAGGAGCAGTTCGGCTACCGCGTACTGGCACCCGCACCGGCCGACGAGGACGGCTTCGTCACCGTGGAGTTCTGACGGACGGGCCCACGTCCGGGCACACCGTCCCGCTGAAGCAGCGCCCCTTGGGCCGACGTCGGCCGCGGCAGCGCCCGGCAGCCGCGTCCCCGTCGGGCGTGAGCCGGTGACGCCCACGCCGAGTTCGCTGGCTGTTCCGCCCGCCCTCCGCGGCCGGCCGGATCCGTCAGGGACCAGGCCGGCGGGCTCAGAGGCGGGAGTCGGGATGGCGGATGCCCCGGTGATCCGAGCACGCCGGACACACCGCTCAGGCTCCCACGACCCCGTCCACACCCTCGCGGAGAAAGTCCGCGTGTCCGTTGTGGCGGGCGTACTCCAGGAGCACGTGGATCAGCACCATGCGCAGGGACACCTCCTTGCCCCACCGCGGCTGGTATCCGGCCAGGTCGAGTGACTCGGCGTCGCGTTCGATGCGGCGTGAGTTCTCCACCTCGGCGTCCCACGCCGCGAACGCCTCGGCTCTGGTCGACTCGCCGGCGTCGTACGCGGCCTGGAAGTCGATCGTCTCGGACCAGACCATCGGCGCATCGTTGTCATCGAACACCCGGCGGAACCACGCGCGCTCCACTTCCGCCATGTGCCGGACCAGGCCGAGCAGCGAGAGAGTCGAGGGCGGCATCGACCGCAGCCGCAACTCCTCGTCGGTGAGCCCGTGACACTTCATGGCGAGTGTTGCGCGGTGGTAGTCGAGGAAGGCGCGCAGCATCTCGCGTTCGCTGCCGAAGCGGGGCGGACCGATACGGCTGTCGGGAGTCATCGTGGTCCTCTCCGGTCGAGGGGCGGGTCCCAGAAGACCGCCGTGCCCAGCGTGGTCGTCCACGCCCGTGACCTCCGGGACTCGGTCACGCGGCGGACCGTCTCCACGGCCTCTTCGGCGCCGCGACACAACGCGGTGTTCGCGGCGACGGACACCGCGTCGACGGGGAGAACGGCGGACTCCGTGGACGCGGTCGCCCGGAGCGCCGACGACACACCGCCGGCGGGCTGGCCGGAGCCGTCCCACCGACGGTGTGGTGGTGCGGTTACTTGATGCCGAGGAGCTGCTCCAGCGGGTCGATGGCGAAGTAGACCAGGAAGAGCGCTGCGGTGCCCCAGAGCAGCCAGTGCACCTCGCGGGCCTTGCCCAGGCACGCCTTGATGACCACGTAGGCGATGAAGCCGGCGCCGATGCCGTTGGTGATCGAGTAGGTGAACGGCATGACGACGATGGTCAGGAAGGCGGGGACGGCGACGTCGTAGCGGTCCCAGTCGATGTGCTTGACCTGGGTCATCATCAGGAACCCGACCGCGACGAGGGCCGGGGCCGCGGCCTGGAGAGGCACGATCGTCAGGACAGGGGCGAGGAACAGCGCGAGCGCGAACAGGCCGCCGGTGACGAGATTGGCCAATCCGGTGCGCGCGCCTTCGCCGACACCCGCCGCGGACTCGATGTAGGTGGTGGCCGACGAGGCGGAGGAAGCGCCGCCGGCGACCGCGGCCGCGCCGTCGATGAGCAGGACGCGGCCCAGACCCGGGACCTGACCGCGCTCGTCGAGGAGGCCGGCTTCGGCTGTGACACCGACGACGGTGCCCATGGTGTCGAAGAAGTCGGACAGGATGAGGGTGAAGACGAGCAGGACGACGGTCAGCACACTGACCTGACCGAACGAACCGAGCAGGTCGAACTGGCCCAGGAGCCCGAAGTCGGGGGCGGCGACCGGATTGCCGGGCAGCGAGGGCGCGGTCAGGCCCCAGGTCTTGACGTCGGCGATCTCGTTGACGATGACGGCGACGACGGTCATCAGGACGATGCTGATGAGGATGGCGCCCTTCACCTTGCGGGCCAGGAGGACGATCGTCACCAGCACGCCGAGGCAGAAGACGAGCATGGGCCAGCCGGTGAGGGTACCGGTGCCGAGCTGGACGGGCACGGTGGTGTTCGCGGCATCCGGGATGCGGGTGACGAACCCGGCGTCCACGAACCCGATGAAGGCGATGAACAGGCCGATGCCGACGCTGATGGCCTGCTTGAGGGGTTGTGGGATGGCGTGCATGACGGCCTCGCGCAGGCCGGTCATCACCAGGACGCAGATCAGCAGACCTTCGAGCACGATGAGGCCCATCGCGTCGTCCCAGCTCATCAGCGGCGCGACCTGGAAGGCGACGACGGCGTTGAGACCCAGGCCCGCGGCCAGGGCGAGTGGCAGGTTGCCGCCCACGCCCATGATCACAGTCATCACAGCGGCCACCAGCGCTGTCGCGGTGGCCAGTTGCGCGGCGTCCAGCTGCTCACCGAACTTGTCCTCGGTGCTGCCGAGGATGATCGGGTTGAGCACGAGGATGTACGCCATGGTGAAGAACGTGGCGAACCCGCCGCGTATCTCCCGGCCGTAGGTCGAGCCGCGTTCGCTGACGCGGAAGAACCGGTCGAGCGGGCCGTGCGCTCTGGGGGCCGCGGCGTCGGCCGGGCCGGTCGTGCTGGTCTGCATGACTGCGTCTCCTGGACCTGCAGGTGCGAGGGGGAAGGCATGGCGGTGGTGCCGGGCGCGTGAGGCAGCCAGTTGTGCGAACACACATACGGCACCTTGCAAACGGATCATACGCGTCAGGGACGTGATCTCAATTACCTTGCGATGGCCAGGGGTTGACTTCTGCTGCCGCCCCTGTTGTTTCCTACAGAATCGCCGACGACCTATCCCGCCAAAACGGGATGCGGACGACAGCGGCCGTGGAGTTCACCCGTGGTGACTGCCTACTCTCAGCCTGTGCATCCACCGCTCCCCTTCAACGCGCGCGCTGCCCGCATCCTGCGCGAGAAACTCGGGATGGCCCCCGGCCACGTCGCCTACGGCATGCGCGCCTCCTACGGCATGAACCACATCACCCCCGATCACATCGCCGCGTGGGAACGCGGCACCGCCCTGCCCACCGCCAACGAACTCACCGCCCTCGCCGGCGCCCTGTGGTGCGACCCCCGTGATCTCATGGGCGCACCCCGGACCCTGCGGGAACACCGTCTGGCCCGCGGACTCGCCGCCGAGGACGTCGCGCGCGCGACCGGCGTCGCCCTCGACGCCTACCACCACATGGAGGAAACCGGCCGATGGGCCGGTGACAAACGGCAGTCCGCCGCACTGGGCGCCGTCCTCAGCCTTCCCCCGCGCGACTTCATCGCCATCACCGGCCTCGAGGGCGAACTCGCCGCCCTTCTCACCGAAGCCGTCTCCACTCGTTGGCAGGCCCACATCCGCGCCATCGCGCGCCTCGTCTCCATGGAACGCCGTGACCTGCAGGAACCCCTGCGCGCCATGCACCAGGAGTACCAGGCCCTCATGGCCGCCACCCTCAGCCGGGCGGGCGGTGCCATCGCCTCCGGGGAGAACGGGCGGCGCTACATCGACGACATCGTCAACCACTTCTGGGCCCGGCTCCCGGACCGCTGACGCTGTGGTGCGTCACTCGGGCCGGCGGCGGTGTTTCGCATCTTGATAGGCAAGTGAATGCTTGCCTACGATGGGGCTGTGGCGAGTGATGTCTTCAAGGCTCTGGCCGACCCCACCCGCAGGCGCATCCTCGACGAGCTGGTGGAGCGGGACGGCCAGTCCCTGTTCGAGATCTGCGCACGGCTGACGGCCAGACACGGGCTCGGGCTGTCCCGCCAGGCGATCAGTCAGCACCTCGCGGTGCTGGAAGCCGCGGATCTGATACGGACCCGACGCCAGGGCCGCTACAAGTTCCACGACCTGAACACCGAACCGCTTGAGCGCGTCATCGCCCGATGGCTCAGGCCCGACGCATCGGAGTGAACGCCATGAGAATCAATCTGGCCAGCGTCTTCGTCGACGACCAGGACAAGGCCCTGCGCTTCTACACCGAGGTGCTGGGCTTCGTGAAGAAGAACGACGTCCCGCTGGGCGAGCACCGGTGGCTGACCGTGGTCTCTCCCGAGAACCCCGACGGCACGGAACTGGTGCTGGAGCCGGACAGCCATCCCGCGGTGAAGCCGTACACATCGGCACTCGTCGAGGACGGCATCCCGGTCACCTCGTTCGCCGTGGACGACGTGCACGCGGAGTTCGCCAGACTGCGGGAGCTGGGAGTGCAGTTCACCCAGGAGCCCCTGAAGACGGGCCCGGTCACCACGGCGGTGCTGGACGACACCTGCGGCAACCTCATCCAGATCGCCCACGTCGAGTAGGACCGTCTGTGGCGCGGTGTGCGCCGTGGCCGGTCGTCCACCACCGAGTGCCTGCCCGTAGGAGAATCCGGGTGTCGCGAGAGTGGTTCCCGTATGTTTCGCGGGGCGCCGGCCGGGAGCCGGGCAGGCCGCCGGAGACCGCTGACAGGGCCGGCATGAGTGCGGAGGTGCGGGGAGATGGGCGCGCAGCATGGTGGTCGGGCAGGAGACGCGGAGCAGTTCGCGCAGCACCGGCTGGGCAGCTGGCTGGCAGGACTCGAGGCCGGCGCGTACGCGGTGGATGCCGACGGCGCCATCGTTGCGGTGAACGGTGCGGCCGAGGCGTTGCTGGGACGGAGCGCCGAGGATCTCCTCGGCGCGGACGCGCATGATCTGCTCCACCGGGACAGCAACGGGATGGGCATTCCCAGGACCCGCTGCTCGATGATGGAAGCCTTCGTCGCGCGGCGGACCCGGCAGGAGGAACTGGGCTACTTCGAGCGCGGTGACGGGACCTTGCTGACGATGTCCTGGCTGGCGACGCCCCTGCGCCTCGGCGCCGACGAGGTGGGTGCCCTCGTGGTGTTCCACGAGCACGAGACCACCGGGCCGCACCTGCAGGACTCGGCCTTCAGCATGGAGCTGCTGCCGGAGCTGGAACGTCTGGCGCTGCTGGCCGAGACCACGACGCAGCTCACCTCCACACTCGATGTCGAGGAGGCGCTGGACCGACTGGTGCGGCTGGTCGTTCCGCTGTTGGCGGACTGGGCGATCGTCGACCTGATCAGGGACAACGACGAGGTGTGGCGCGCCGTCGTCGCGCACGAGGAGGACGGCCGGCTCGTGCGCCGCGAGGACCTGGAGGGGGCCATGCCGCCGGTGCCCGCCGCCTCTCCCCAGCCGCTGTCCCGGGCGCTGAGGGGCGCGGGGTCGACCCTGGCGACGCCCGAGACATATCAGGGGCCGCCCGACTCCGGCATCGCCGTCGAACAGCGCAGGCTTTTCGAGGGCACGCACATGCACTCCGCGGTCATCGCACCGATCCGCGGACTGCGAGAGGTCCTCGGGGCTCTCACCCTCGGCAGATCCGACCGCCCCGACGCCTTCACAGGCGCCGACATCCCCCTGCTGGAGGACATCACCCGCCGCGCCGGTCTGGCACTCGACAACGCGCGTCTCTACCAGCGGCAGCGGAAGGTCTCCGAGACCATGCAGCGCCACCTGCTGCCCCAGATGCCCCGCGTACCGGGCCTGGAAATGGCCGCTCGCTACCTGCCCGCGCCGCACGCCTCCCAGGTCGGCGGAGACTGGTACGACGCCTTCCGTCTTCCGGACCATGCCCTCGCGCTGGTCATCGGCGACGTCGTCGGGCACGACCTGGACGCAGCGGCCGACATGGCCCAGCTCCGCAACATCCTGCGGGCCTACGCCTGGTCGCAGAAGGAACCGCCCAGCGTCGTCATGAGCCATGTCGACGAGGCCCTTTCGCACATCTCGGAAGTCGAGATGGCCACCGTGATCTTCGGCCGGCTGGAGAGGGACGGTGCCGGGCAGTGGAGGCTGCGGTGGACGAACGCCGGCCACCCGCCGCCTCTGCTGGTCACCTACGACGGCCAGAGCCGCTACCTCGACGACGGACACGGCATCCTTCTCGGCTCCCACGTCAGCATGCCCCGTGAGGACGGAACGGCCGTCCTGCCGCCGCAGTCCACCCTGGTGCTCTACACCGACGGCCTGATCGAGTCCCCTGGCCGTTCGCTCGACGACGGCCTGGAGAGACTGCGCCGCAATGCCGCCTCTCTGGCCCACCGGCCGCTGGAGGCCTTCACCGACCTCCTCATGGAACGATCCCGCCCCCAGGACAACGACGACGACGTCGCTCTCCTGCTCGTGCGCGTGCCTGCGGAGGACGGGCCCGAGCTCTGACACACCTCGGCGACCTGGGAACCGGCCGGACGCGGTGGGCATGCCCCGGGTGAGCCGCGTCTCACCTGGGCGCCGCCGCTTGTCTATGCAACAAGTTGCATAGCAGGATCGCCGCGTGGCGCTCGAACACGCGATACTCGTCTCGCTTCTGGAGAAGCCGGGCTCCGGCTATGAGCTGGCCCGGCGTTTCGAGCGGTCCATCGGCTACTTCTGGACCGCCACCCACCAGCAGATCTACCGCGTTCTCAAGCGCATGGAGAGCGACGGCCTGCTCGACGTCCGCGACGTGGCACAACAGGGCCGGCCGGACAAGAGGGAGTACTCCGTCGCCGTGCGCGGCCGTGCGGCCCTCTCCGAGTGGCTGCACGAGCCGATCGAACCCGAGAGCCTCCGGCACGATCTCGCCGTGAAGATCCGAGGCGCGGCCTTCGACGACCCGGCCGCGCTGATCAGGGAGATCGAGCGGCACCGTCAGGTGCACAGGGACCGGCTTGCGCACTACCTCGCCGGGGAAATGCGCGACTTCACCGGGCCCGGCGCCCCCGCACCGCCCGACGCCGGCCGGGAACTGCAGCATGTCGTGCTGCGCGGCGGCATCGCGTACGAACGGATGACGATCGCCTGGCTCGACGACGTGCTCGCCACCGTCCACCGGCTCGTCGCGTCACGCCCGCGTACCTGAACTGCCCGTCCTCTCCTCCCGACCGGCAACCCGCACCTCTCGACTCCCCGGAAGGCGAACCTCCATGGCCGACACCCTGCTGTTCAACCCGCGCACCTACGACCCGGCGCACTTCGACCCCGAGACCCGCAGGCTGCTGCGCGCCACCGTCGACTGGTTCGAGGAGCGGGGCAAGCGCCGGCTGATCGAGGACTACCGCTCGCGGGCCTGGCTCGCGGACTTCCTGGCGTTCGCGGCCAAGGAGGGCCTCTTCGCGACGTTCCTCACCCCGGCCTCCGCCGCCGACGGGCACCAGGACAAGCGGTGGGACACCGCCCGCATCGCCGCCCTCAACGAGATTTTCGGCTTCTACGGGCTCGACTACTGGTACGCGTGGCAGGTCACCATCCTGGGCCTCGGCCCCGTCTGGCAGAGCGGCAACGCGAACGCCCGCGCCCGTGCGGCCGAACTCCTCGCCCAGGGCGAGGTGTTCGCCTTCGGCCTCTCCGAGAAGGCGCACGGCGCCGACATCTACTCCACCGACATGCTGCTGGAGCCCGACGGCAACGGCGGCTTCCTCGCCAGCGGCTCCAAGTACTACATCGGCAACGGCAACGCCGCAGGGCTGGTCTCCGTCTTCGGCCGCCGCACCGACGTTGAGGGCCCGGAGGGATACGTCTTCTTCGCGGCCGACAGCCGTCACCCCGCCTACCACCTCGTGAAGAACGTCGTCGACTCCTCCAAGTACGTCAGCGAGTTCCGCCTGGAGAACTACCCGGTCGGCCCGGACGACGTCCTGCACACCGGCGGCGCCGCGTTCGACGCCGCCCTCAACACCGTGAACGTGGGCAAGTTCAACCTCTGCACCGCCTCCATCGGCATCTGCGAGCACGCGATGTACGAGGCCGTCACCCACGCGCACAACCGCATCCTCTACGGCCGCCCGGTCACCGCCTTCCCGCACGTGCGCCGCGAGCTGACCGACGCGTACGTCCGTCTCGTCGGCATGAAACTCTTCAGCGACCGCGCCGTCGACTACTTCCGCACCGCCGGCCCCGACGACCGCCGCTACCTGCTCTTCAACCCCATGACGAAGATGAAGGTGACCACGGAGGGCGAGAAGGTCATCGATCTGATGTGGGACGTCATCGCGGCCAAGGGCTTCGAGAAGGACAACTACTTCGCCCAGGCGGCCGTCGAGATCCGCGGCCTGCCCAAGCTGGAGGGCACGGTCCACGTCAATCTCGCGCTGATCCTCAAGTTCATGCGCAACCACCTGCTGGACCCGGCCGAGTACGCGCCCGTCCCGACCCGCCTCGACGCGGCCGACGACACCTTCCTCTTCCAGCAGGGACCGGCCCGCGGCCTGGGATCCGTCCGCTTCCACGACTGGCGCGCGGCATACGACGCCTACGCGGCCCTGCCCAACGTCACCCTGCTGCGCGAACAGGCGGACGCGCTGTGCGAGTTCGTCACCACCGCGGCGCCCGACAAGGAGCAGAGCCGCGACCTCGATCTCCTGCTCTCCGTCGGCCAGCTGTTCGCGCTCGTCGTCCACGGTCAGCTGATCCTGGAGCAGGCGCGCCTGACCGGCCTCGACGAGGACGTGCTGGACGAACTGTTCGCCGTCCTCGTACGCGACTTCTCCGTGCACGCCGTCGAACTCCACGGCAAGGACTCCGCCACGGAGGAGCAGCAGATCTGGGCACTCGGCGCGATCCGGCGCCCGGCCGCCGACCAGGGCCGCTCGGCCCGGGTCTGGGAGCGAGTGGAGGCCCTGTCCGGGGCGTACGAGATGGCGCCGTGACGACGCGACGACGGGCGGCAGCCGGCGGACGGCTGTCGCACCGTCGTCGCCGTCGGCCGAACCGACCAGCCGGACCGCGCGTGCCCGGGTCCCGGCCGGCCGTGCACACGGATTCCGGGGCACCGGCCCGGTGGGGGCCGGCCCCTCAGAGGCCGTGTCCGTGCAACTGCCGGGCGGTCTCGGCGATCGACCCGGACAGGGACGGGTAGACCGTGAACGCTCTCGCGACCCGCTCCACCGTGAGGTTGCCGTCGATCGCGATCGACACCGGATGGATCAGCTCGCTCGCACGCGGCGAGACGACGACGCCGCCGATCACGATGCCCGTGCCGGGCCGGCAGAAGATCTTGACGAAGCCGTCCCGGATGCCCTGCATCTTCGCGCGCGGGTTGCGCCGCAACGGCAACGTGACGACACGGGCGTCGATGAGGCCGTTGTCGACGTCGGCCTGGGTGTGGCCGACGGTGGCGATCTCCGGGTCGGTGAAGACGTTGGCCGAGACGGTCTTGAGGTTCAGCGGCGTGACCGATTCGCCCAGGAGGTGGTACATCGCGATCCTGCCCTGCATGGCCGCGACCGAAGCGAGAGCGAAGACACCGGTGCAGTCACCGGCCGCGTACACGCCCGGCGCGGTGGTACGCGACACACCGTCGGTCCGGATGTGCCCGGAGTCCGTCAGCTCGACCCCGGCCTCCTCCAGACCCGCGCCGGAGGTGTTGGGGATCGCGCCGACAGCCATGAGGCAGTGCGTGCCGGTGATGACCCGCCCGTCGGCAAGGGTGACCTCCACCCGGTCGCCCGTGCGCTTGGCCGACCGGGCTCGCGAGCGCGCCATGACCTTCATGCCGCGCCGCCGGAATACGTCCTCCAGCACGGTGGCCGCGTCCGGGTCCTCGCCCGGCAGCACCCGGTCGCGCGAGGAGACCAGCGTGACCTCGGATCCGAGGCTCTGGTACGCGCCCGCGAACTCGGCGCCCGTCACACCCGAACCGACCACGATGAGCTTCTCGGGCAGCTCGTCCAGGTCGTACAGCTGCGTCCAGTTCAGGATCCTCTCGCCGTCGGGCCGGGCGTCGGGGATCTCGCGGGGATGCCCGCCGGTCGCCACCAGCACCCCGTCGGCGACCAGCGTCCGGGTCGAGCCGTCGGCGGCCGTCACGGTCACCCTGCGGGAACCGTCGGGCGCCTGCCCCGGCTCCAGCCGCCCGCGCCCGCGCACGACGCGGACGCCGGCGCGGGTGACGGCGGTGGTGATGTCGTGCGACTGGGCGAGAGCGAGCCCCTTGACACGGTGGTTCACCCTGCCCAGGTCGACACCCATGACGCGCGCTGCCCTGCCGGCGTGCGGCATGCCTGAGGTGGCGACGATGCCGAGTTCCTCGTAGGAGGAGTCGAAGGCCGTCATGACCTCAGCCGTCGCGATCAACGTCTTCGAGGGCACGCAGTCGGTCAGCACCGACGCCCCGCCGAGACCGTCGCGGTCCACGACGGTCACCTCCGCACCGAGCTGGGCGGCCACCAGGGCAGCCTCGTAGCCGCCGGGGCCGCCACCGATGATCACGACCCGAGTCACGCACGCCATCGTCCCGCTCTCTTCCTTCCGCACTCTCCGCGCCGATCGCCGGCAGTCCGTGCCGGCCGTGAGGTGATCGCACCCCGGCGTGACCGTCAGACGCCGGATGTCACCTCGCGCCTCTCGTCGGAACCCGTCCGCGTCACCGCCTGACTGCCGTTGTGTCGCACCGACGACCAGAAGGACGCGGCGATCAGGGCCACACCGATGAGGCCGGTGACGACCTCGTTGACGTGCCACTTGATGCTGACGAGCAGCAGGCCGGCCAGCGCGCCGATCGCATAGTGGGCGCCGTGCTCCAGGTAGACGTAGTCGTCGAGGGTGCCCTGGCGGACCAGGTAGACGGTCAGGGAGCGGACGTACATCGCGCCGATGCCGAGACCCAGCGCCATCCAGAAGATGTGATTGGTGATGGCGAAGGCCCCGATGACGCCGTCGAAGGAGAAGGACGCGTCCAGCACTTCGAGGTAGAGGAACATGAAGAACGCGGCCTTGCCGGCAAGGCCCACCACCGAGGGCTCCCGACCCGCCTTCCGGGCCGCTCCCTCGGCCTCGTGCTCCTTCTCCTCCTGTTCTTCGAGCTTGTTCTCGAAGTGTCCGGACAGTCCGCCGACGACGAGGTACGTGATCATCCCCGCGACGCCCGACAGCAGGACCGTGGCCGACTTGTCGACGTGCGTGCCGCCGTGTTGTGCCGCTTCGTGGGCGATGGTGGTCGCGGTGACCAGAAGGACGATCAGCCCGGTGCAGATCGACAGTCCCTCGATCCGGCCGAGCCTGGCCAGCGGGCGCTCGATCCGGCCGAGCCAGGTGTGCTCGCGCTCATCGAGGATGAAGTCGAGGAAGATCATGAGCAGGAACATCCCGCCGAAGGCGGCGATCGCCGGGTGGGCGTCGGTCACGAGCATCTCGTACCGCTCCGGATCGTCCATCGCCAGCCGGACGGCATCGATCGGGCCGACCTCGGCGGTGAGGGAGACGATCACGACCGGAAAGACCAGGCGCATTCCGAAAACGGCGATGAGAATTCCGACAGAAAGGAAGAGCTTCTGCCAGAAGGCATTCATTTTCTTCAGGATGCCCGCGTTGACAACCGCATTGTCGAACGACAGCGAGATCTCGAGGATGCTGAGAATCGCCACCACGGCGAAGCCTTCCCAGCCCCAGAGGACGGCGGCGCCTGCGAGTCCGGCGGCGGTGACGCCGAAGGACCAGCCGAAGGTTCTGAAGAGCACTGGCTACCCAATCGTGTGTACGGGTTCCCGCATTTCCCTGCCGCGCCGATCACAAAGCGCTGAGACCGAAGCTTAGGTCGGTGCCCTGAGGTCCCGACACGTACGGGATTTCTGCTCTTTCTGCTCTCGGAATCTCGTTTTGCTCGGGGCGACTCAACCGGCTGCCGGGAGCACGGCGGGCGCCTCGGACGGGGAGCCGGGCCCCAGCCGGCGGGCACGTCGGAGGCCCGCCGCCCGGATCGTCGTCGACGCCGCGAGCCTCGCCGGCTCGGTGATCAGCAGGAGGTCTCGGTAACGACTTGGCGCACGCCCCTGTTGTGCTCATTTCGCTCGCGTTACAACTCCCATGAGCAATGACAGCAGGGATTGCCGCTGCCCCCGTACCCCTCGTGCAGACGACCGGTACGGAAGGACGCTCCGCGGCGGGACGGAGGCGGACGGATGCGTATCGGCCGGCCTCGCGGCGGCATTCCCCAGGTGCTCCCACTGCGGAGCCCTGCGACGGTGGGGAACCGGCCGTGATCAACGTACTCGTCGTGGACGACGACTTCCGCGTCGCCGAGATCAACTCCGCCTACGTCACGAAGGTGCCCGGTTTCCGCGTGGCGGGGCGGGCGCACTCGGCCGCCGAGGCGCTGGCCTTCTTCGAGCACACCGAGGTCGACCTCATCCTCCTCGATCACTACCTGCCGGACGAGACCGGCCTCGCGCTCGTGAGGCGGATGCGGGAGTGCGGGCTGCACACAGACGTGATCATGGTGACAGCGGCGCGCGACATCGCCACCGTCCAGGCCGCGATGAGGCACGGAGCGTTGCAGTACCTCGTCAAGCCGTTCACCTTCGTCGGGCTGCGCGTCAAGCTCGAGGGCTACGCGTCGATGCGCCGCGCGCTCGACAGCGGGGACGAGGCCGAACAGGACAAGGTGGACCGTATCTTCGCCGCGCTGCGCGGCGCCGCCGCGGGCCCGGCCAACCTGCCCAAGGGGCACTCGGCACTCACCGCCGATCTGGTGCGGGAGGTCCTGCGGGAGGCCGAGGGCCCCCTCTCGGCCCAGGACATCGCCACCCGGTCGGGGCTGAGCCGGCAGACGGCGCAGCGGTACCTGAAGCTGCTGGAGCAGGCCGGCCGGGTCCGTCTGAGCCTGCGCTACGGCGAGAAGGGCCGCCCCGAGCACCGGTTCGCCTGGGCCCGCCCGCCGGGCGGCTAGGGCGATCGTCCCAGCCGCGCAAAGGACAGCGCAGCGCCTCCGCGGCGGGGGCTGCCCCCGCCGGGCCGTCGCCGGCACAGCGAACGCGCCCGATGCGCTCGGCCTTCTCACGAGTACGGCATCAAGGGAGCGTGACGGTTGCCGTGTTCCGGCAGTGGCCTCACCCACAAGAAGCCGGCACCGGCCGGGGGCGCGGCTGCCACGCCGTCCCCGAACGGAGCCGTCGAGATCACCGAGTAGTCCGAGCGTTGGTGCCTCGCTCCAGTGGCGCCCTCCGCGCTGTCCCCTCGCACCCCCTGGGCGATCGTCAGGAGTGGTGCGGGGCGCGCGGCGCGCCCCGGTTCCGCTCCTGCCAGAGCGCGTAAGCGGGGCTCGTGGTGCAGGCGGACCGGTAGTCCTCGACGACACGGCTGAGGATCTCGGTCCCGGCGGCCGCCAGAGGTCCGTCGTCGCGCCAGGCGAGAATGTGCCGGTACCACAGAGGGTTCCCGGCCAAGGGGCGGACCACCACGCCGGGTACCTCGATGAACGTGCACTGGCAGAGGCTGACGGCCAGGCCCGCCCGTACGATCTCGATCAGCTGCCGCCCCTCCGCCTCATAGGGGGCGCACGGCGTGCGGCCCGTCAGAGCGGAGACGGAGGACCAGTATTCGCGGGTGCGGTCGGCAGCGGGCCGGGGAACCGCCCAGTCTTCCTGAAGCAGTTCGGGCAGTGGGACCTCGTCCCGCGCCGCGAGCGGATGGGTCGCCGGCAGGAGCGCGAAGACCGGCTCGGTGGCGATCGTGTGGAGTGCCACCCCTTCGGGCCGCGGCAGCTCCTGGCCGGGATGATCGCCGAGCACCGCCACTTCCAGCCGGCCCGCGGCGAGGTCCTCGAGGAGGTCGAGAGGGGAGTACCGGCAGCGGGAGGTCACTTCCGCCTCCGGCAGCAACGCCTTCACGGCCAGGAGGAGATGCCCGAGCAGCGGGGCTCCGACCGAGCCGACGCGGATCCGGGCGGCGGCCGACATGCGCCGGGTGGCGCGGGCCGTGTCGGTGAGCAGCTCGTCGATGCTCGGCAGGATGGCCTGGGCTCGGCCCAGTACCAGCTCGCCGAGAGGCGTGGGGACCGTGCCCTGCTGTCGCCGGTCGAAGAGGCACCCGCCCAGCATGGCCTCGATACGGCGCAGTTGGGCGCTGATCCCCGGCTGTGTCATGTGGAGTTCGGTGGCGGCGCGGGTGAGGCTCCCCGCATCGGCGATCGTGCACACCACGCGCAGGTGCCGTATCTCCAGGTCCATGGCGCGGATGTTATGGACCGGCGACAGCTTCCGGACAGCCCCGTGCGTCCGCAATCGTAAGTGAAATGTCACACACCATTCATGGAGAGGTGGTGATCACGTGAGATTCCTGCGTCTCCCGTCGATCCACCGGCCGTCGCTGTCGCCACTGCTGCTCGCCGGCCTGCTTCCGTTCCCGCTTCTTCTCAGCCCTCCTCACGCCCGCGCCGCCACGGCCGCGGACAGTGTGTCGGCCTGCGCTCTGCGCGGCACCACCGGCTGGACGGACGAGGGACACGACACGGACTATTCGGTGTTCCAGCGCCCGTCGGGAAACATCAGGGTCGCCATGATCTTCGTGGACTTCCCGGACGCGCCCGCCACCGAGACGCCCGCACAGGACGCGGCACAGATCACTCCCGGTGCGGACTGGCTGTGGAACGCCTCGTACGGCAAGGCCTGGCTGGCCATCACCCAGCATCAGCGCTGGGTGAGGATGCCGCGCGTGTCCACCGATTACGGCTACGCGCGAGGGCTGACGCACGAAGCCCACGAGGCGTACGTCAAGGACGCGGTCAGGGCAGCCGACCCCTACGTGAACTTCTCCGAATACGCCATGGTGTACGTCGTGCCGACGAGGAACGCGGCGGCGATCTCCTTCACCCCCACCTACGTGTACCACCCGGGAACGGCGGGCGTCGTCGCCGACGGGAGTCGGATCAAGTGGGCGGTGACGTTCGGTCAGGACATGTGGCACTGGGGGAGGAAGTTGGTGGCGCACGAGACCGGCCACACCTTCGGGCTGCCCGATCTGTACGCCTTCGACGCCGGGACCGACGCGCACCGCTTCGTGGGCGGGTGGGACGTGATGGGCCTGGTCGGGGGCGCGGGGCCGCAGTACTTCGCCTGGCACTCCTGGAAGCTCGGCTGGACACAGGACAACCAGGTCGTCTGCCGGGCCTCGGCAGGCAGCGACACGGTGTATCTCACCGCCGTGGAGTACGGATCCGGGACCAAGATGGCCGTCGTTCGCACCAGTTCCACCACCGCGTACGTCGTCGAATCGAGGCGGGGCGTCCAGGCGGACACGGCCGTCTGTTCCACGGGGGCGCTGATCTACCGCATCGACACCTCGGTGCGGACCGGCGAAGGGCCGATCCGGGTCATGGACGCCAAGCCGCTTGCCACGCCGGCCGCAGGCTGCCGCCCGCTGGACGACGCCCCCTACTGGGCGGGCGAGTCCTTCCACGACGCCATGGCCGGTGTCCGGATCGACGTGGTGAGCGCCGACGGGTACGGAGAGACCGTGCGGATCACCAAGTCGTGACCCGTACGCGTACGGCTGTGCCCCGGCTCCTCGACAGGAGCCGGGGCACAGCCGTGCCTCAGCCTGCTTCGGGGAAGTGGCAGGCGACCTGGCGAGCCTCGCCGGGCGAGGCGACGCGCAACAGCGGGGCCTCGGTCCGGCAGATGTTCTGGGCCCTGGGGCAGCGCGGGTGGAAGGTGCAGCCGGACGGGGGAGCAGCCGGGCTCGGCGGGTCGCCGAGCAGCGTGATCCGCTCCCGGGTCCGCTCGGCCGCGGGGTCGGGCAGCGGCACGGCGGACAGCAGCGCGCGGGTGTAGGGGTGGGCGGGGGCCGCGTACACCCGTTCCTTCGTGCCGATCTCCACGATCCGGCCGAGGTACATCACGGCGACCCGGTCGCAGACCCGCTTGACGACCGACAGGTCGTGGGCGATGAAGAGGTAGGCGAGCCCGAGTTCGCGCTGGAGCCGCTCCATCAGGTTGACGATCTGGGCCTGGACGGAGACGTCCAGGGCGGAGACGGGTTCGTCGGCGACGACGAGCCGGGGGCTGGTGGCCAGCGCGCGGGCGATGCCGATGCGCTGGGCCTGACCGCCGGAGAACTCGTGCGGATAGCGGTCGACGTGCTCGGGAATGAGTCCGACCAGATCCATCAGCTCCACGGCCCGCTTGCGCGCATCGGACGCCGAACTCCCCTGCACCATCAGCGGGTCGGAGATGATCCGGGCCACCGTGTGCCGGGGGTTGAGCGAGGAGTGCGGGTCCTGGAAGACCATCTGCAGATCGCGGCGGAGCGGCTTGAGCTCCCGCTGGGACAGATGGCTGATGTCGCGTCCCTCGTAGGAGACGGAGCCGACGGTGGGTTCCAGGAGCCGGACGATCAGGCGGCCGGTGGTCGACTTGCCGCAGCCGGACTCGCCGACGAGCCCCAGGGTCTCGCCCGCCGCCACGTCGAAGCCGACGCCGTCGACGGCCCGTACCGGGGCCGAGCGGGCCCGCCGCCCGGGGAAGGTCATCGTCAGGTCCCGCACCCGGAGCAGGGGCGGGGATGCAGTGGCTGTGGTCGTGGTCGTCGTCATGAGGCGATGCCTTCGTACGCGGGGAAGTGGCAGGCGGCCGGATGCCCGTCCGGGCCGCCGAGCAGCGGGCGTTCGCCGGCGCAGCGCGCCCGCTCCTCCGCGGAGCCGGCGGCCGCCCGGGGGCAGCGGGGCGCGAACGCGCAGCCCGGTGCCGGGTCGAGCAAAGACGGCGGGCTGCCCGGGATCGCCCGCAGCGGGGCGTCGTCGTGGTCGTCGAGCCGGGGCAGCGAGTCGAGCAGACCACGGGTGTACGGGTGGGCGGGCGCGGCGAACAGGTCGTCCACCGGGGCGCATTCGGCGGCCCGGCCGCCGTACATCACCAGGACGTCGTGGGCCACCCGGGCGACCACTCCCAGATCGTGGGTGATCATGACGACGGCGAGCCCCCGGTCCTGCTGGAGGCGGGCGATCAGCTCCAGGATCTGGGCCTGGACGGTGACGTCCAGGGCGGTGGTCGGCTCGTCGGCGATGAGGAGTTCGGGCTCGCACACCAGCGCCATGGCGATCATCACCCGCTGTCGCATACCGCCCGAGAACTGGTGCGGGTACTCGCCGGCCCGGCGCCGAGGTTCGGGGATACCGACCTCGGCGAGCGCCTCCACGGCCCGCTCACGGGCGGTCTTCCGGCCCGAGCCGAAGTGGACCCGGTGGTGCTCGGCTATCTGCTCCCCGACGGTGTAGTACGGGTGCAGGCTGGAGAGCGGGTCCTGGAAGATCATCGCCATCTTCCGGCCGCGCAGAGCGTTCAGCTCGCGGTCGGACAGACCGATCAGCTCCTGCCCGTCCAGGGTGACGGAGCCGGTGACCTCGGCGCCGGTGTGCAGGCCCATCACGGCCAGCGAGGTGACCGACTTGCCGGAGCCGGACTCGCCGACGATGCCGAGGGTGCGGCCGCGCGGCACGTCGAAGGCGAGGGAGTCGACGGCCCGGACCGGGCCGCGCTTCGTCGGGAAGGTGACCGTCAGGGCTCGTACCGACAGCAGGGGGGAGGAGTCGGCCATCAGTACCTCACTCGCGGGTCGACGACGGCGTACAGCAGGTCGACGGCCAGGTTGGCGACGACGATGAAGGCGGCGGCGAGCAGCGTGACCCCGAGGATGACCGGCTGGTCCCCGGTGGACAGGGCGCCGTAGAAGAGCCGTCCGATGCCGGGCAGCCCGAAGATGGACTCGGTGATCACCGCGCCCGCGAGCAGACCGCCCAGGTCCATCCCGAAGATGGTGAGGATGGGCGTCATGCCCGCCCGCAGTCCGTGCTTGACGACCACCGTGCGGCGCGGGAGACCCTTGGCGCGGGCTGTGCGGATGTACGGCTCCGCCATGCTCTCGATCATCGAACTGCGGCTCTGCCGGGCGTACATGGCCGCGTACAGGATCGCGAGCGCCAGCCAGGGGAGCAGCAGGTTGGAGGCCCAGGCGACCGGGTCGGAGCCGAAGGGGACGTACTGCGGATAGGGCAGCAGTCCGGCCACCCGGATCAGTCCGTAGATCAGCATCACCGAGGTGAAGTAGACGGGCAGCGAGGCGGCGGCGACCGCGCCGACCATCAGGGCGCGGTCCGTGAACGTGTCCTTGTGCAGGGCGGCGGTGACCCCCGCGGTGAGTCCGAGCAGCAGCCATATCGCGGCAGCGCCCAGGGCCAGCGAGGCGGAGACCGGAAGCCGGTCCACGAGCAGGTCCCAGACGCCCTGGCTGTTCTCGTACGAGTAGCCCAGGCACGGGAACTCGCAGTGCAGGGCGTACTGCCCGCTGCCCATGGTGCGGCCGGTGAAGATGCCGGTGACGAAGTCGGTGAACTGCCGCCACAGCGGGTCGTCCAGGCCCATGTGGGCGCGGATCGCCTCCAGGCGTTCGACGCTGCACGACTTGCCGCACGCCGAGGCCGCCGGGTCGGAGGGAAGGACGTAGAAGATGGTGAAGGTGACGGCGGCGATGGCGATCAGGACGCCGAGCACGCCGAGGAGCCGGCGGCCGAGGTAGAGGATCACGCGCTGCTTCCTCTCGGGTCGAGGATGTCCCGCAGCGCGTCCCCGAGCAGGGTGAACGCGAGCACCGTGAGGAAGAGGCAGATGCTCGGGACGACGAAGTACATGGGATCCGTGTCGTAGTACGCGACGCTCTCCGCGATCATCTGGCCCCAGGAGGGGGTGGGCGGGCGCACGCCGACGCCGAGATAGCTCAGCGCCGCCTCGGTGGCGATCATCCCCGGGATGATCAGGGTGGTGTACGCGATGACGGGCCCGGCGACACCCGGCAGGATGTCGCGGACCAGGATCCGCAAGGGCCCCGATCCGCCGACGCGGGCGGCGTCGACGTACTCGCGGTGCTTGAGCGAGAGGGTCTGGCCGCGCACGACGCGGGCGATGCCAGGCCAGCCGAAGAGGCCGATGACGGCGGTCATCAACAGGATCCGGTTGACGTCCCGGGCCACCGACATCATCGCGATCATGAAGATGAGGGAGGGGAAGGACATGGTGAGGTCCATCAGCCGGGAGAGCACGGCGTCGGTGCGGCCGCCGAAGAACCCGGCGGCGATGCCGGCCGCCGTCCCGGCGAGGACGACGATCGCGGTCGCGGCGAAGGCGATGAGCAGGGAGACCTGGGCGCCGTGCACGACCCGGGCGAACAGGTCGCGGCCGGTGACGGGTTCGACTCCGAGCCAGTGCTCGGCGGAGACTCCGCCGAGCGGACCGATGGGCTGGCCGCCCAGGTACGGATCGACGGCGCTCTTGTCGAACTCCTCGGGCCCCCAGCCGCCCAGCGCGCTCAGCAGCGGGGCGGCCACGGCCATCAGCGTGAAGAGCGCGACCACGGCGAGCGAGAGCTTCACAGAGGTGCGGCGGCGCAGTTCCGCGCGGGCGAGTTGCCAGGGGCCGCTGCCGGTGGCGGCGGGTGCGGAGGTGGTGGACATGACGGACACTCAGCTACCGCTCTTGGAAGGGTCCTTGAGGCCGATGGTGGCGTAGTCGAGCTGACCGCCGAAGGAGGTGTGGCCGAAGGCGCCCGCGATGTTGGTGCCGATCAGCAGGGGCATGCGCTCGACGACGGCGGGCGCGGTCGGGGCCTTGGCCAGGATCTGGCCGTCCAGCTCCTGCCAGGCCCTGTCGGCCTGGCCGGCATCCGTCATGGCGGCGATCTCGTCCATCCGCTTCATGGTCGCGTCGTCGCGGAAGAGGGAGTGGTTGCCTGAGTTGCCCTTCTCCTTGATGTAGCGGCCGTCGAAGACGAAGGGCAGGAAGGTGGAGCCGGAGGGATAGTCCGGGCACCAGCCGGTGTAGACGAGGTCCGTGCGGTTCTTGGTGTCGCCGATGGTGTCGTAGAAGGCCGAGGGGTCGACGGTCTCGATGACGACCTTGATCCCGGCCCGGCCCAGGGACTGCTGGATCGCCTCCCCGACGCCCTTGTCGCCGTTGGAGACGGTGATGCTGGTGGAGAAGCCGCTCGCCCGGCCGGCCTCCTTCAGAAGCTGTTTGGCCTTCTCCACGTCACCGGTGAGCGGGATCTTCAGGGTGTCGGGCTGCTTGCCGGCGAAGAGGGACCCCGGCATGAGGGCGGTGGCCGGATCGTTGAGGGCGGGGCCGCCCGAGGCGGTCATGACCGCCTCCCGGTCCAGGGCGTACTGCACGGCCTGCCGGACCTTGAGGTTGTCGAAGGGGGCGCGGCCGGTGTGCATCTGCACCATCTCGGTGCAGTTGCTGGACTCGGCGAGCAGCCGCGCCTTGACGTCGGCCTTGGTGAGCACCTTGGAGGTGCTCTCCGGGCTCAGCTTGCGCCATTGGACGGCAGAGGCGTCGGCGCCCGAGGAGGCGATGAGCCGGTCGTCGATCTGAGTGGCCTTCAGGCCCATCGTCATGACGAGCTTGTCCGGGTAGGCCTTGCGCACCGTGTCCGTCTTCGGGTCCCAGTGGGTGTTGCGGACCAGGGTGAGCTGCTTGTCGCGGGAGTAGGACTCGATCTTGTACGGGCCGGAGGAGAAGGGACGGTTGTCGTACTGGGGGCCGTTGTCCTTCGCCTTCGGTACGGGGGCGAAGGTGGGCAGCACGGTCGCGTAGGGGAACTCGGCGAAGGGCTTGCGCAGTTCGAAGACGATCGTGTGGTCGTCGGGGGTCTTGACGGAGTCGAGCTGCTTGCCCTGGGACGGGCCCTGGTAGCCCTCGGCGCCGGCGAGGTAGCGGGCGGCGTAGTCGGGGCCGCCGGGCAGGTCGGGCGAGAAGGACCGCTCGACGTTGTACTTGATGTCCTGGGCGGTGATGGGCGATCCGTCCTCGTACTTCAGCCCCTTCTTGAGCTTGAAGGTCCAGGTCTTGGCTCCGTTGGACGAGGTGCCGAGGTCCTCGGCGAGGTCGGGAGTCAACTCCCCGCCCTTCGCCCCGGGTTCCGACTTGTACGTGACAAGGGTGCGGTAGAGCAGGCGCGTGCCGAAGTCCATGTCGCTGACGACCCAGTTCCGGGCCGGGTCGAGGTGGGTGAAGTCCTGGTTGGACAGGATCGTCAGGGTGCCGCCCTTCTGCGGCGTACCGCCGAGCACCGCGCCGTTGTTCGCGGTCGCGGGATTCTTGGCTCCACGGCCGTCGTCGGCCTTCTTGCCGCCGGAACAGGCGGCCGCTCCCAGACTGAGGGCGGCCACCAGCGCGGTGGCGAGTGCGGTACGGGTGCGCTTGTCCATCAGTGATCACTCCGAGAGCAGAGTCGGACAGCCGGGCTCGGCGGCGAGCGGCGACTGGAACGTGACGCGTAACATAGTAATGTGAAATTGCACTGACAACCCATCGGGGACCCTGTTACCCATCCGTGTCCGACGCGGCTCGCCGGCTTCGGGGTGACGGGGGACTTGTCGGGCGGTGTGCAATGTGAAATGTTACTGCCGTGCTCACGAGAAAAAGCTCGGACCTCGTCGTCGTCGGCGCGGGCGTCGTCGGCGCGGCCTGCGCCTACTACGCCGCCCGGGCCGGCTTCACCGTCACCGTCGTCGACCGCGGCCCCGTCGCGGGCGGCACCACGGGGGCGGGGGAGGGGAACCTCCTGGTCTCGGACAAGGAGCCCGGCCCGGAACTCGAACTCGCCCTGCTCTCCAGCGCGTTGTGGCGAGAGCTGGCCGAGCTCCTCCCGCCGGACATCGAGTACGAGCCCAAGGGCGGGCTCGTCGTCGCTTCGAACGAGGATGGGATGGACGCGTTGCGGGCGTTCGCCGCCGGACAGGTCAAGGCCGGTGTCGACGCCCGGGAGGTCCCGGCCGACCTGCTGCCCGAGCTCGAACCCCACATCGCCCCCCGGCTCGCCGGCGGCTTCCACTATCCGCAGGACGCCCAGGTCATGCCCGCCCTCGCCGCCGCCCACCTGCTGCGTGCGGGCCAAGAGCGTGGCGGCGGTCGCGATGCCGTCCGGCTCAGGCTCGGCGAGGAGGTCGAGGCGATCGTCACCGGTGCCTCCGGAGAGGTGCGCGGCGTCCGGACGACGGCCGGGGAGATCTCCGCCCCGTACGTGGTGAACGCCGCCGGAACCTGGGGCGGTGACCTCGCGCGTCTCGCCGGGGTGGAGCTTCCCGTCCTGCCCCGCCGGGGCCTCGTCCTCGTGACCGAACCGCTGCCGCGGGTGGTGCGCCACAAGGTGTACGCCGCCGACTACGTGGCGGACGTGGCCAGCGGGTCGGCGGCGCTGCAGACCTCGGCCGTGGTCGAGGGCACCCCGGCGGGACCGGTCCTCATCGGTGCCAGCCGGGAGCGGGTCGGCTTCGACCGGTCGCTCTCCGCCGAGGTGGTGCGGCGGCTCGCGGCCGGGGCCACGGCCCTGTTCCCGGTGCTGGCCGGCGTGCGGGCGATACGCACGTACACCGGATTCCGGCCCTATCTGCCGGACCACCTGCCGGCGATCGGTCCGGACCCCCGCGTCCCCGGCCTGCTGCACGCATGCGGGCACGAAGGGGCGGGGATCGGTCTCGCACCGGTGACGGGACAGATCGTCACCCGGTGCCTGACCGGGGGTGAACTCCCGCTCGACATCGAACCGTTCAGGCCCGGGCGATTCGCTTCGGCGTCCTCCTGAACCCACGCGCACCGTCACGAAAGGAGAGGATCCGTGGCCCGAACCCCCGCCGACGTGGTCGGGGCGCAGCCCGATCCGTCGTTCGACATCGCCTTCGACGGACGTCCCGTCGCCGCCCTGCCCGGGCAGTCCGTGGCCGCCGCCCTGTGGGGAGCCGGCATCCTCGCCTGGCGCACGACCCGGAAGGGTGGCCGGCCGCGCGGCGCGTTCTGCGGCATCGGCCAGTGCTACGACTGCCTGGCCACCATCAACGGGGAGCCCAACCGTCGCGCCTGCCTGGTTCCCGCGCGCCCCGGCGACGAGATCACCACCCAGGAAGGACACGGCCATGACCGCCTCGGCGTGTGAACCGTACGACCTCGTGGTCATCGGAGCGGGCTCCGCCGGAATCGCGGGCGCCGTCGCCGCCTGTGAACTCGGCCTGTCCGTCGCCCTGGTGGACGCCTCCGCGCAGATCGGCGGACAGTTCTACCGGCATCCGGCGCCGACCCTCGGCGCCGTGCGGCCCGAAGCCCTGCACCACGACTGGTCCGCCTTCCGCGACCTGCACCGACGCCTGGCCGAGAGCGACGTGACCCATCTGGCCGGGCACCACGCATGGAGCGTGACCAGGAGCGACGAGGCCGCCGACGGCCCCTGGACGGTTCACGCCGTCGTCGGCCCCGACGGGGCGGACGAACGCCACGCCCGTGTGCGTGCCCGCGCCGTCCTGCTCGCCGCCGGCGCGTACGAGCGGCAACTTCCCTTTCCCGGCTGGACATTGCCCGGTGTCGTCGGTGCCGGGGGAGCGCAGGCCATGCTCAAATCCGGCCTCGTCCTGCCAGGCAGACGGATCGTCGTGGCGGGCAGCGGCCCCCTGCTTCTCGCCGTCGCCTCCTCGCTGGCCGCCGCGGGGGCGCGGGTGCCGGCGGTGGTGGAGGCGTCCGGGTACCTGCGCTACGCCCGCAACCCTCGGGCGCTCGTCACCAACCCGCACAAGGCGGCCGAGGCGCTCCTGCACGCAGGAGCGCTGCTGCGGCACGGTGTGCGGCCGCTGACCCGCAGCGCCGTCACCGAGGTGCACGGCGCCGACCGGGTGGAGGCCGTCACGGTCACCCGCCTCGATGGCGACTGGCGGCCCGTACAGGGGTCGGGCCGGCGGATCGCCTGCGACGCGCTGGCCGTCGGGCACGGGCTCGTCCCGCAGATCGAACTGGCCGTGGCGCTCGGCTGCGCCACCCGCACAGTGCCCGACGGCACCCTCGCGCTCGCCCTCGACTCTCTCCAGGAGACCTCGGTGCGCGGCCTGTGGGCGGCCGGCGAGGCCGGGGGCGTGGGAGGCGCTGAACTGGCCCGTGTGGAGGGCGAGCTGGCGGGGGTCGCGGCCGCCGTCCGGCTGCGGGGGAGTCGGGTTTCCGGGGGCCGCATCCGCGGACTGAGCCGTCGTCGGGACCGCATGCGTGCCTTCGCCGAGGTGATGGCCGCCGCCCACGCACCCGGGTCGGGCTGGCCGGGGTGGCTGAGCGACGACACGGACGTGTGCCGCTGTGAAGAGGTCACCGCCGGGCGCGTCCGTGAGGCGGTCGCCGAGCTCGGGGCGCGCGACGCGCGCACCGTCAAGCTGTTCACGCGGGCGGGCATGGGCTGGTGCCAGGGACGGATGTGCGGGACGGCCGTGGCCTGCCTCGCGGCGCGCGACGGCGACGCCGAGCCCCCGGCTGAACGCCGCCCGTTCGCCACACCGGTTCCCCTCTCGGTGCTGGCCGCCCTCGATCAGGCCGACGCCGGCAGGGCCGATCCCGAAAGCGCCGAGGCCGGGGACATCCGGCAGCGGTAGGCGTTCCCGCCCTCCTGGGACGCCATGAACGCTCATGAAATGTCACACTCTACTGAAAGGGCCTCACATGACTGCCAAGAACTGGAACAGTGCCACCCCCTGGCGCGGCATCATGGTCGCCACCACCCTGCCCCTGCGGGAGGATCTGTCCGTCGACCACGACGCCTACGCCGAGCACGTCCGCTGGCTGATCGACAACGGCTGTGACGGCGTCGTGCCCAACGGCTCGCTCGGCGAATACCAGACCCTCACCGCCGAGGAGCGCGCCCGTGTCGTCCGTACCGCCGTGGAGGCAGCGGGCGACGGGGCCCGGGTCATGCCCGGTGTCGCCGCCTACGGCAGCGGCGAGGCCCGGCGCTGGGCGGAGCAGGCGGCCGTGGAGGGCTGCGGCTCGGTGCTGCTGCTGCCCCCGAACGCCTACCGGGCCGATGAGCCCGCCGTACGCGCCCACTACGCCGAGGTCGCCCGGGCCGGCGTGCCCGTGGTCGCGTACAACAATCCCATCGACACCAAGGTCGACCTGACCCCCGGGCTGCTCGCGGGGCTGTACGCCGACGGCAGCATCGTCGCGGTCAAGGAGTTCAGCGGGGACGTCCGCCGGGCCTACGAACTCGCCGAGCTCGCCCCGGAACTCGATCTGCTGATCGGTGCCGACGACGTCCTGCTCGAACTCGCCCTGGCCGGCGCCGTCGGATGGATCGCCGGATACCCCAACGCGTTCCCGGCCGCCTGCTCCGCGCTGTACCGCGCCGCCGTCGACGGTGATCTGGCGACGGCCCTCCCGCTCTACAGGTCCCTGCACTCCCTGTTGCGCTGGGACTCCAAGACGGAGTTCGTCCAGTCCATCAAGCTGTCCATGGACATCGTCGGCCGGCCCGGCGGCCCCACCCGCCCGCCCCGCTTCCCGCTGACCGGGGAGACCGAGGCGGGAGTCCGGCGCGCCACCGAGAAGGCCGTGGCCGACGGTCACCGCTGACCGGTCCGCCTCCGACCGAAGGGAAGGGAAAGACCCGTGCGCACGCGTCACGTCTTCCACGCCGTCGACTCGCACACCGAGGGGATGCCCACACGGGTGATCACCGGTGGCGTCGGTGTGATCCCCGGTGCCACCATGGCCGAGCGGCGGCTCCACTTCATCGAGCACCTGGACCGGCTCCGGACGCTCCTGATGTACGAGCCGCGCGGGCACGCGGCCATGAGCGGCGCGATCCTCCAGCCGCCCACCCGGCCCGACGCCGACTACGGCGTCCTCTACATCGAGGTGTCCGGGCTCCTGCCCATGTGTGGCCACGGCACCATCGGCGTTGCCACCGTCCTCGTCGAGACGGGCATGGTCCCGGTGACCGGACCGGTCACCACCGTGCGGCTCGACACCCCGGCCGGCCTGGTCTGTGTCGACGTACAGGTGGAGGACGGGGCGGCGAAGTCGGTCACGCTCACCAACGTGCCGTCGTTCTGCGTCGGCCTGGACCGCGAGGTGACCGTGCCCGGCTACGGCACGGTCACCTACGACCTCGCCTTCGGCGGCAACTTCTACGGCTTCGTCGAACTCGACGCGCTGGGCCTGCCGTTCGACCGCGCCCGCAAGGACGAGCTGCTCACGGCAGGACTTGCGATCATGGAGGCGATCAACGCATCGCCGGACCGGCCCGTCCACCCGGAACAGCCCCAGATCGCCGGAGTCAAGCACGTCCACCTCACGGCCCCCGGCTCCGACGCCCACCACTCCCGCCATGCCATGGCCATCCACCCCGGCTGGTTCGACCGCTCCCCGTGCGGTACCGGCACCTCCGCGCGCATGGCGCAGCTGCACGCCCGCGGTGAACTGCCGCTCCACCGCGACTTCGTCAACGAGTCCTTCATCGGGACCCGCTTCACCGGACGACTGGTCGCCGAGACGGAGGTCGGCGGGGGACCCGCCGTCGTCCCCACCGTCACCGGACGCGCGTGGATCACCGGCACAGCCCAGTACTTCCTCGATCCGGACGACCCCTTCCCCGGAGGTTTCCTCCTGTGACCGCCACCGAACGCCCCGTCATCACCTCGCGCAACCCCGCCGACCCGTCCGACGTGCTGCTGCAGATGCCGTCGCCCGGCGCGTCCGCGTCGGCCGACGCCGTGGAGCGGGCGCGAGCCGCCCAGCAGAGGTGGCTGCTCGGCGGGGCGGCCGCCCGCTCGGCCGCTCTGGCGTCGGCCGCCGACGCCATCCAGGCCGCGGGGCCCGAGCTGACCGCGCTCGCCGTCCGTGAGGTGGGCAAGCCCCTCACCGAAGCCCGCGCCGAGGTCGCGCGCACGGTCGCGATCTGGCGCTACTACGCCCAGGCACCGTACGAGCCCGTGGGGGCGGTCCACGAGCCCGCCGTGGGCGCCGGTCTGCTGCTCACCCGCCGTCGGCCGCACGGCGTGGCCGGACTGATCACGCCCTGGAACTTCCCCTTCGCCATTCCGAGCTGGAAGGCCGCCCCGGCGCTCGCCGCCGGCAACGCGGTCGTCCTCAAGCCCGCCCCCGAGGCCACCGCGTGCGCCATGAGCCTGGCCGAGATCGTCCAGCGGGCCCTGCCGGAGGGCGTCTTCACCGTCGTGCCAGGCGGGGCGACGGAGGGCAACGCGCTGGTCTCCTCCGCCGATGTCGTCTCCTTCACCGGCTCGACCGCCGTCGGCCAGGCCGTCGCACGCGGCGGCGCGGCCCGGGGCATCCCGGTCCAGGCCGAGATGGGGGGTCTGAACGCGGCGGTGGTCCTCCCCGACGCCGACATCGAGACGGCCGCTGCCCACATCGCCGCCGCGATCGCCGGTTACGCGGGGCAGAAATGCACCGCCACCAGCCGTGTCATCGCGGTCGGAGCGGCCCTGAACCCCCTGCGCGAGGCGCTCTCGGAAGCGCTCCGGGCCCTTCCCCTCGGCGATCCGGCCGACGCGGCCACCGTGAGCGGGCCGCTCATCGACCAGCACGCCCGCGACCAGGTCCGCGATTCCTGGCACGGCCTGTGCGCACTGGTCGGCGGCACCGTGCCTGAGGGTCCCGGCTGGTTCGCGGCCCCGACCCTGGTCGAGAAGGTCCCCTCGGAGCACCGCCTGCTGCGCACGGAGGTCTTCGGACCCGTGGCGGCCCTGCTGCCCGCCGAGGACCTGGCCCACGCGGTCCAGATCACCAATTCGGTGCCGTACGGCCTGGTCACGTCGGTCCACACCGCCGATCTGAACACCGCCCTCGGCGGACTCGACGGGCTCGACACAGGAATGATCAGGATCAACGCACCGTCCACCGGCGTCGACTTCCATCTGCCGTTCGGAGGTGCCAAGGCGTCGAGTCACGGGCCTCGCGAACAGGGCAGGGCGGCCCTGGAGTTCTACACCTCAAGCCGCACCTACACCCTGACCCCTCCCCGGGCAACATGACATTGTACGGTGGGTGCTTACCGGACCGAAGGGACCAGAACCTCCATGGGCCACCTGAAGCAGACCGATCTCAACGCCACCCGCGAGCGGCTGCGCGACCAGGTGAGCCACGCCCTTCGGGCGGCCCTGATCTCCGGTGAGCTGCGCCCGGGCATGGTGTACTCGGCGCCCGCTCTCGCCGAGGACTTCGGTGTCTCCGCCACCCCCGTCCGCGAGGCGATGCTCGACCTGGCCCGTGAGGGCCTGGTCGAGCCCGTCCGGAACAAGGGCTTCAGAGTGACGGAGGTCAGCGAGCGCGACCTCGACCAGTACACCGAGATCCGTGCCCTGATCGAGATCCCCACCGTCGGCCGAGTCACCCGCAGTGCGGCGCGCGAGGAGCTGGAGGCGCTGCGTCCGGTGGCGGAGGAGATCGTCCGGGCCGCCCGCGACCACGACCTGGTCGGCTACCTGGAGGCCGACCGGCGGTTCCATCTGTCGCTGCTCGCGCTCTCGGGCAACGACCGCCTCGTCGAGACCGTCGGAGACCTGCGCAAGCGCTCCCGGCTGTACGGCCTCACCGCCCTTGACGAGGGTGGCGAGCTGATCCCCTCGGCGGAGGAGCACCTGGAGCTGCTCGACCTGATGCTCGCGGGTGATGCGAAGGGGGCCGAGAAGTGCATGGCCCGGCACTTGGGTCATGTGCGCTCTCTGTGGGCCGGCGGGGGCGGGTCCTCTCCGGCCGGAGGCTCGGGAAGGGCCCGGATCAAGCGGTCGGCCTGAGGGGGCACGGCGGTCGGCCCGAGGCGCCCCAGGACCCATAACACCCTGCTATGCCCGAGTGAGAGCTTCTCGGAACGAGCCCGCTGAATCACGCTCGTTCATGCAATGTCACACTTCACTCGGTCCTCGCCGTGTGCAACTCCCATGGGGGAAGGGACTTATGAACCCGGCGTACGCCGTCACCGATCACTTTTTCACCGTCCCGCTGGACCACTCCCTTCCGGCCGGCCCGACCATCCAGGTGTTCGCGCGTGAAGTCGTCGACCCGGCCCGCACCGGCGAACGACTGCCGTGGCTGCTCTATCTGCAGGGCGGTCCCGGCGGCAAGGCGCCACGGCCTTCGGCGGGCTCGCCGGGGTGGCTTCCCCAGGCGCTGAAGACCCACCGGGTGCTCCTCCTCGATCAGCGCGGCACCGGCCGTTCCACCCCGATCACCGCCCGTACGGCCGCCCGGTTCGACTCGCCGGCCCGACTGGCCGCGTATCTGGCCTGCTTGCGTGCCGACGCCATCGTCGCCGACGCGGAACTGATACGCCGCCGCCTGTGCGGCGACGAGCCGTGGGAGACGCTCGGCCAGAGCTACGGCGGGTTCGTCACCCTCACCTACCTCTCCCAGAAGCCGGAGGGTCTGCGGGCCTGCTACGTCAGCGGCGGCCTGCCGGGCCTCACCGCGACCGCCGACGACGTGTACGCCCGCACCTACCCCCGGGTGCGGGAGCGGGTCCTCGACTTCTACGCCCGCTATCCGGACGACGCCCCCCGACTGCGCCGGATCGCCGATCTCCTGGCGACCGACGACATCCGGCTGCCGGGAGGGGACCGCCTGACCACCCGCCGCCTGCGTACCCTCGGCCTCGCGCTCGGCATGGGCGACGGCCACGAACGGATCCACTGGCTGCTCGACGAATCCCTGGACTCGAACGGCGAGTTGACGGACACCTTCCTCCACCAGGCCGAGGCCCTGACCGGATTCACCGACAACCCGCTCTTCGCCGTCCTGCAGGAGACGCTGTACGGGCAGGGCGCCGGTCCGACCGGCTGGGCGGCCTCCCGGGCGCTCGACGGCTTCCCCGAGTTCGCCGATGAGGCCGACCCGCTCCTGCTCACCGGAGAAATGATCTACCCCTGGATGTTCCGGGAGATCAAGGGCCTGCGCCCCTTCGCGGACGCCGCGGACCTCCTGGCCCGGCGCACCGACTGGCCGCCGCTCTACGACCCTCGCCGCCTGGCCGCCAACCAGGTCCCGCTGGCCGCGGTCGTCTACCACGACGACATGTACGTTGACGCGGGCCTCTCCCTGCGCACGGCACGCGAAGTCGGTGCCACGCGGACCTGGGTCACCAACGAGTGGGAACACGACGGCGTCACCGCCTCCGGTGGCCGTGTGCTCGCCCGGCTGATGGACCTGGCGGCCGGCCGCGCATAGCCGTCCGCTTTCCCCGCCTTCGTCTCCTTTCCCCTCAGCAATCACCCGCATCCGATGGGGGTTTCATGCCTGCACTGCCGATCCGCCTGCGTTCCCTCACGGCGGCTCTCGTCCTCGGCTCGTCCCTGACCGTCCCGGCCAACGCGAACGCGGCCGCCCCAACTCCTGGGCACCGGCCCGCCGTTCCGGCCTCGGCCTGTGCCCTCCCCGGCAAGACCGGGTGGACCGACGAAGGCCACGCCACCGATCCGGTCCAGTTCCAGCCCTCCACAGGAACTCGGCGGGTGCTGACCCTGTTCGTCGACTTCCCCGACGCGCGGGCGACGGAGCCCACGGACGAGTACGCCGCCCAACTGGCCCCGGCCGCCGACTGGATGCGTACGGCCAGCTACGGCCGCTCCCGTCTGTCCCTCACCTCACTGCACCGCTGGATCCGCATGCCGGCGGAGTCGCACACGTACGGCTTCGAACGCGGCCTGACCTTCGAGACGCACGAGAAGTACGTACGCGACGCGATCGAGTCCGCCGACCCGTACGCGGACTTCTCCCGCTACGACATGGTCTATGTCGTTCCCACCAGGGCGGCGTCCGCGATCTCCTTCTCCCCGACCTACCTCTACGATCCCCACACGCCCGGCGTGACCGCCGACGGAACCCGCCTGAAGTGGGGGGTGACCTTCGGACAGGACCTCTGGCGCTGGGGTCACAAAGTCGTCGCCCACGAGACCGGCCACACCTTCGGCCTCCCCGACCTGTACTCCTTCACCGGCCCCACCCATCAGTACGTGGGCGGCTGGGACGTGATGGGCAACATCGCCGGCCACGCTCCCCAGTACCTGGGCTGGCACACCTGGAAGCTGGGCTGGACCCGCGACGCCCAGGTCGCCTGCCTCGACGCCTCCGGGCACCGTGCCGTCCGTCTGACCCCGGTCGAGCGGCCCGGCGGTACCAAGATCGCCGTACTGCGGACCGGCGAGACCACGGCGTACGTCGCGGAGTCCCGCCGCCGCGAGGGGATCGACCGGGGAGCCTGCTCGGCCGGCGTCCTCATCTACAAGGTCGACTCCGCGACGCCGACCGGCGAGGGCCCGATCCGGGTCGTGAACGGCAAGCCGTCCGAGACCCCGCCCGCCGGGTGCACCGCGCTCGACCTGGCGGCCCACACCTCGGGCCAGATCTTCACGGACCCGGACAGCGGCGCCCGCATCGAGGTGCTGGCGGGCGGAGACGCCGGCGATGTGGTGCGGCTGCGCATGCCCTGAGGGCTGGGCGGTGCCTCTCGGAACCGCGCGCAGCGAGGGCCGTGAACCCCCGGTCGGTCGCGGCCCTCTGCTCGCCCTCGGTCCACGCCGTGCGCGGTCGCCCCGGTGGCCTGTACGAGCAGCACGTCGGCGAACGCGCGGAGACGGCGCAGGCCACGACCGGGTCGACGTCGTCGGCGTGGGGGAACCGCGGCTGCTCGACCCCCCGGGGAAGCCGTTTTGCCGATGTTGTGATATGGCTCACGGAAGGTCTAGGGTGAATGGGCCGGGAGACCCCGCCGGCCGGCGAGCCGAGTGGCGGCGCGCGACGGGCCCCCGGGTGAGGGAAGTGATCCCGTTGTCCGTCGCCTGGGACGACATCGGCGGGCTCGTCGATGCCCACGAGCGTTTCCTCGCCGGCGCGCGGGTCGACACGGATGTCCGGGACTCGGTGCTCGACTCCTGGAAGCGGTGCCGGCACGCGGGGCTCGCCCCGGACCGGCTGCTTGCCCCCTACGCGTCGGACCTGGCCCTGGACGACCGGTTCCTGCTGGCGGCCGAACCCGTCCTCAAGAACCTGACCGCGTCCTTGTCCGACGTGGGCATGACGGTCGTGCTGTGCGACGGACAGGGCCGCATGGTCCAGCGGCTCGGCGGCGATCCGCAGTTGCGCGGCCGCCTCGACGATGTGCGGTTCGCCCCTGGATTCGATGCCTCAGAACTGGTCATCGGCACCAACGGCGTCGGCACCGCCCTGGCCGAGCGCAAGCCCTTCTACGTCGTCGGACGTGAGCACTTCGCGGACTGCCTGCAGCCCTTCGCCTGCGCGGGAGCGCCCGTCCGTGACCCCCTCAGCGGGCGTATCGAGGCCATCCTCGATCTCACCTGCCTGCGTGACAACGGCGACCCCGCGATGCTGCGGCTGGTCCGCGAAGCCGCCCATGACATCGAGGCGCGGCTGCTCGAGCAGGCCACCCAACGTGAACGGGCCCTTCTCGCCGCCTACCAGCGGGCCGGCCCCTCCCCGGGCGACTGGCCGAGGCAGCCCGAGTCCGCACCTCCGGGCGGACGGGGGAGGGGCCACGACGGCGGAGACCTCAGCCGGATCGACCGCGTCGTGCTGCGGGAGAAGGCCGAGGAACTCATCGCCTCCCCCCAGCGCACCCACGAGGAGGTGACCCTCTCAGGTGGCCGGACCGCCATCCTGCTGCGCCGCCAGGTCGAGGCCGCCGCGGGCGAGACCGGCGTGGTCGTCGAGGCACGCGTCCTCGGCGGTCCACGGCTGCGTTCCGTAGTGCCCGCGGAGACGGCCGTTCCGGCACCGGTGACCGTGCCCGCCGTGCCCACCGTCCCCCTCACCCCCGCACGGCCGCCCGCACCCACCGCCCGTCCGGTACCGGTCACGGACGACGGCGCGACCGGCCGGCTGCTGCTCCTCGGCGAGCCGGGCGTCGGCCGGCTGGCCGTGCTGGCCCGCAGGCGCCTTGAGCTCCTGCACGAGGCCGGCGTCCGGATCGGCACCACGCTGGACGTCACCCGCACCGCGGAGGAGCTCGCCGAGGTGGCCGTCCCCCGGTTCGCCGACTTCACCGCCGTGGATCTGCCCGACGCCGTGCTGAAAGGCGACGAGCCGGGACCGCTCGGCGCGGACACCTCGCTGCGCAGGGTCGCGTTGGGAGCCGTCCACGAGGAGTCGCATCTGTACGGCGTCGGCGACACGGTCCGCTACGTCCCGTCCACCCCGCAGGCCCGCAGCCTGGAGAGCAGGAAGTCGGTGCTGGAACCCGTACTGCCCCGGGCCGACGGCTGGATCGCCCAGGACCCTGAGCGCCTCGGGCGGGTCCTGGCGGCCGGCGTCCACTCCCTGATCACGGTGCCGCTGCGGGCCCGGGGCGTGAGCCTCGGCGTGGTGAGCTTCTACCGCTCCGAGAAGCCCGCTCCGTTCGAGGACGACGACGTGTCGCTGGCCCAGGAGCTGGCGGCCCGTGCGGCCGTCTGCATCGACAACGCACGCCTCTACACCCGCGAGCACAACACCGCCCTCACCCTGCAGCGCAGCCTGCTGCCACGGGGCCGGTCCGAGCACAGTGCCGTCGAGGTCGCCTACCGCTATCTCCCCGCGCAGGCCGGCGTGGGCGGTGACTGGTTCGACGTGATCCCGCTTTCCGGCGCCCGGGTGGCGCTGGTCGTCGGCGATGTGGTCGGTCACGGCCTGCACGCCGCCGCCACGATGGGCCGACTGCGGACCGCGGTCCACAACTTCTGCTCCCTCGACCTGCCGCCCGAGGACCTCCTCACCCACCTCGACGACCTGGTGGGCAGGCTCGACCGGGAAGACGGCTGGGCGGCGGAGAACACCCAGCCGGACTCCGGGATCGTGGGAGCCACCTGTCTGTACGCCGTCTACGACCCGGTGTCGCGCAGCTGCAGTCTCACCCGCGCCGGGCACCTGCTGCCCGCGGTCGTCCGGCCCGACGGCACGGCGGAGTTCGTCGATCTGCCGTCCGGGCCGCCGCTCGGGCTCGGTGGGATGCCCTTCGAGACCGTCGAGCTGGACCTGGCCGAAGGCAGCCAGCTGGTGCTGTACACCGACGGTCTGATCGAGGACCGGCACCGGGACATCGACTCCGGCCTGAACCGGCTCCGCACTGTCCTGACCCGCGCCGACCGGCCGCCGGAGGACACCTGCGAGGCGGTTCTGGACGCACTGCTGCCGAGCAGGCCGAGTGACGACGTGGCCCTGCTCGTCGCCCGTACCCACGTGCTCGGGCCCGAGCGGGTCGCGCAGTGGGACCTGCCGAGCGACCCGGCGGTCGTCTCCCGGGCCCGTGCGACGGTCACCGGTCAGCTCGCCGCCTGGGGCCTCGACGAGCTGGCCTTCACGACGGAACTGGTCGCCAGCGAGCTGGTCACCAACGCCATCCGCCACGCCACCGGCCCGGTCCAGCTGCGGCTGATCCGCGACCGTGCGCTGATCTGCGAGGTCTGCGACGGCAGCAGCACCTCGCCCCGGCTGCGGCGCGCCAGGAGCGAGGACGAGGGCGGACGCGGACTGTTCCTGGTCGCCCAGCTCACCGAGCGCTGGGGGACCCGCTACACGCCTGACGGCAAGGTCATCTGGACCGAGCAGCCCCTTCCCTGACGCCGTGCGGCGGGGATCCCGGTACGCACATGCGGGCGCCCCGCGTCGGTTGATCGCGGGGCGCCGGAGCAGGAGAGGGTCAGGCGGGGGTGACGTTCTCGGCCTGGGGCCCCTTCGGCCCTTGGACGACCTCGAATTGCACTTTCTGCCCCTCCATGAGCTCGCGGAATCCGGTCGCGTTGATGGCCGAGTAGTGGACGAACACGTCCGGGCCGCCGCTGTCCTGCGCGATGAAGCCGAAGCCCTTCTCCGGGTTGAACCACTTCACGGTGCCGGTAGCCATCGTGCTTGTTCTCCTCCGTGCGGACACGGGACGAATCCGTGTCGGGGTGCGAAGCGATCGTCATGGCTGTCCGGCTTCCTGTGGCGACGACACGCCCACACGCACGAGTGATCCTTCCGGTCGGTCGGCGCGGTCACCGCGTCGAGCCGGGCGGCGACGGGTGCGGGCGCCTGGCGCGTGCCCGGCGGGCCGCCCCTACTCCGGCTCTGTGGTTCCTGCTCGATATGTCCTGGTCCAGGTGGCTCCGCATCGGCAGCCGAGCTGCTCGACGAGTTCGCCTTCTTCTGAGACGGCGATGCCCCGGTTGAGGCGGACGTGGATGTGTTCCTTCATGGGGACCGCTCTTGCTGGGGCCGGGCTGGGCGGCCCGGACGGTCCCTCATCGTGGCATACGTCGCCAGACCCTGATGCGAAGCGCCGGGAGCCGTTGCCCCGGAAGGTGCCGAGCGCGCAGCCGGCTTCCCCCGGGGCGGGGCGAAGCCTTCAGGGAAGCAACTCGTCGAGAGCGGCGCGGCCCTTCTCCGCAATGCGGCGCTGCGCCCATTCCAGATTCTTCGGTGTGATCTCCCGGCCCGAGGCGAGAACCACGTCCTCTGCGGTCACCTCTCCCTCCGAGCCGGCGTGGAGATGCTTGTCGGGCGTCACTCCGCCCCACGTGGTGTCGGCATTCATGATGCCTCCCTGATCCGTCGAGTCTCCGGGTGCTGCCGGGAAAGCGCTATTTCATGCTCGCCCCACGAGGCGGTGTGAGCCAGCGGGGGGTGCGGCCGGCCAAGGAGGCCTGGGGGATGTCCCTCCCGGCCCGGCCGACGGGCCGGACTCGTCGGCCGTCACTGTCGTGTGTGCCGGGTCGAGTGGGCCCTTGTCAAGTCGAGAGGTGCCGGTTGTATAAAGGAAAGGTCACCGCCGGTTTCCGGCCGTCCAGCGCCCGGCCCCGTTCAGGGAGCCGGGAGCCGCCGCAGCCTTCCTGGGGGAGGTGAGAGCAGTGCCGAAGCAGGGACACGAGAGCCACTACGCGGTGCTGGGGGTGTCGCCCACGGCGTCGCCGACGCAGATCACGACCGCGTTCCGGAAGCTGGTCCGGGCGCTGCACCCTGATGTCCGCCCCGATGACCCCCAGGGACGCCGGGAGCAGTTGGATCTTGTGCTGGCGGCGTACGACGTCCTGCGCGACCCGCGGCGGCGCGCGGCGTACGACGCGACGCGCACCGCCACGACGCCTCGTCCCGCACGTGCCAGGCCGCCGCACGTCGAGCCGGAGGAACCGGTGGTGTACGCCTTCCGGGCGGTGGTGGTCCTCGGTCCCCGGCCGTGGTTCCCCCTCCGGGGTGCGACCGTGCGCGTGGGGCCTGTGCGGGTGCGGCCGCTCGACGGGTAGGTCTCCCTCCCGTCTGGGTCTCACTCCCGTCGGGCAGATCCTGTCGCGCCGAGGTCAGCTCACGACCACGTCCGCCCACCAGCTGGTCCCGTCGGCATGCTCTCGCACGCCGTACCTGGCCGACAGCGCCATGACGATTCCGATGCCCCGGCCGTGCTCGTCCGGGTCGGGACCGCAAGCCGGCGGGTCGGCCGGGGCCGCGGGTCCCGCGTCCGTCACCTCGATGTGCACGGCTTTGAGCCCGTCCACCAGAACCTGCGACAGCCGCAGCGTCGCCGGGGGCAGGGCGTGGGTGATCGCATTGGTGAGCAGCTCCGAGGCGAGCAGGAGCACGTCCTCGGCGACCTCGGCGGACAGGCGCCAGTCCGTGAGGACCGCGCGTACACGCCGACGCACGACCGAGGCGGTCATGGGGGCGTGCAGCAGCGGAAAGACGTGCGTGACCTCTTCGGGAAGCTCTGCGCTGAGCTGCACCACTGTCATGGCCCGTCCTCCTCGGGAAGCGCTGCCGGCCGGTGGCCGGGCGTGATGAAAAACTAAGGAGGGGGCAGCGGTCGGTCAATGAACAGCGGTCGGCATTGTCGAACGGAGGTCTTCGGTCGAAGACTCGGACTACCATCGTTCTATGGTCGGCCCGGTCCAGTCCATAGAACGGGCGGCGGCGATCCTGCGTCTGCTCGCCACCGGTCCTCGCAGGCTGGGGCTGGGCGAGGTGGCGTCGTCGCTGGGACTGGCCAAAGGCACCGCCCACGGCATCCTGCGCACCCTCCAGCACGTGGACTTCGTGGAGCAGGACGCGGCCACGGGCAAGTACCAGCTCGGAGCGGCTCTGCTCCATCTCGGCACCAGCTACCTCGACGTCAACGAGTTGCGCTCGCGCTCGATCAACTGGGCCGACGCCCTGGCCGCCCGCAGCGGGGAGGCCGTCCGCCTGGGCACACCCCTGGAGGGGAAGGTGCTCATCGTCCACCACGTCTTCCGGCCGGACGACACCCTCCAGACCCTGGACGTCGGCGCGCTGCTGCCGCTCCACGCCTCCTCGCTCGGCAAGGTCCTGCTGGCCTTCGGGGCCACGCCCGTCGAGCCGCTGCTGAAGGCCGGACTGGAGGCGTACACCCGGCACACCCTGGTGCTCCCCGAGGAGCTCGACCGGGCGCTCGGCGAGATCCGCGAGCTCGGCTGGGGCTGCGAGGTGCAGGAGATGAGCATGGGTGACGCCGGAATCGCCTCGCCGATCCGGGGGCACGGCGGCCTCGTGGTGGGCGCGCTCGGCGTGTCCGGCCCGGTGGAGCGGATCTGCGACACGGGAGGACGGCCGCAACCGGCCCTGATCACCTTGCTCAGGGAGGCCGCACGGGCGATCTCCAGAGACCTGGGCGCGGCCCGCTGGTAGGCACCCGCGGCTCGCGCGACATCGGAAGGCAGGCCCGATCATGGTTGCTCGGTATGTGATGTCCATCGACCAGGGCACCACCTCCACTCGATGCATCCTGTTCGACCACAGCGGGCGGCTGGTGTCGGTCGCCCAGCGAGAGCATCGCCAGTACTTCCCCCAGCCCGGATGGGTGGAGCACGACGCCGTCGAGATCTGGCGCAATCTGCAGCGCGTGGTGCCCGAGGCGCTGTCCCACGCCGGTGTGGACGCCGGGCAGATCGCCGCCATCGGGATCGCCAACCAGCGGGAGACGACCGTGCTCTGGGACCGGCGCACCGGTGCTCCGCTGGGGAAGGCGATCGTCTGGCAGGACACCCGCACCGCTCCGCTCGTCGACGAGCTGAGAAACCGGCCCGGGGACGAGTTCTTCCTCGAACGCTGCTGCCTGCCTCCCTCGACCTACTTCTCCGCGCCCCGGATCCGCTGGCTGTTCGATCACGTCGACGGGCTGGAGCAGCGGGCCCGGGACGGCGAGGTGCTGTTCGGCACGATGGAGAGCTGGCTGATCTGGAACCTCACCGGTGGAGCGGCCGGCGGCCTGCACATCACCGACGCCACCAACGCCAGCCGCACCATGCTCATCGACATGCGGACGCTGACCTGGGACGGCGCGCTCATGGACTTCTTCGGCGTTCCGCGCCGCATGCTGCCGGAGATACGGCCATCGGCCGAGTGCTACGGCGAGGCCCGCTCCGTGCTCCCGGGGACCCGGATCACGGCCGCTCTCGGCGATCAGCAGGCGGCCCTGTTCGGGCAGACCTGCTTCTCGCCCGGCGAGGCGAAGTGCACCTACGGGACGGGCAGTTTCCTGCTCATGAACACCGGCTCCGACGTCGTCCGCTCCCGCCACGGTCTCCTCACCACCGTCGCTTACAAGATCGTGGATCAGCCCGCGGTCTACGCCCTGGAGGGGCCGATCGCCGTCACCGGCTCGCTGGTCCAGTGGTTCCGCGACCGGCTGGGTCTGATCAGCAGCGCACCCGAGATCGAGACCCTGGCGCGCACCGTCGAGGACAACGGCGGCTGCTACATCGTCCCCGCGTTCTCCGGTCTGTTCGCACCGCACTGGAGAAGCGACGCCCGCGGCGTCATCGTCGGCCTCACCTCGTACATCACGAAGGGCCACCTGGCCAGAGCCGTCCTGGAGGCCACCGGCTGGCAGACGCGGGAGGTCGTCGACGCCATGAACGCCGATTCCGACCTCGCCCTGAAGCAGCTCAAGGTGGACGGGGGCATGACCTCCGACAACCTGCTGATGCAGTTCCTCGCCGACGTGCTCGACGTTCCCGTGGTACGGCCCCTGGTCGCCGAGACGGTCTCGCTCGGCGCCGCCTACGCCGCCGGCCTCGCGGCCGGCTACTGGCCGGACATGGAGGTCCTGCGCCGCAACTGGCACCGGGCCGCCCAGTGGCTGCCGGCCATGGACGCCGAACGGCGGGAGCGCGAGTACGACTGCTGGCAGCGAGCCGTCGAGCGGTCCCTGGGGTGGATCCAGCCGCCGAGGACGTCATGACACCGCCCGCTCACTGCCTCGCCGCGGCGAACGGCTGCTCCGAGGCAGCCCCTCTCGCGCCGGGGACGTCCGGCCGGCCGAGCCGAGTCACCGGCTCCGGACGGACTCGGCGCCGAACCACCGGACGAGTTCGGCGCGCGAGGTGATGCGCAACTGCTGGAAGACGCGGCGAAGGTGGTAGTCGACCGTGCGCGGGCTCAGGCAGAGCCGCGCTGCCACGTCCTTGTTGGTCGCGCCCGTCGCGACCAGCCGGACGATCTCGCGTTGACGGGCGGTCAGGCTCTCCGTTCCCGCCGCATCGGCCGCGTGCGTTCCGTCCCCGGCTTCGGCATTCGCGTGGTCACCGCCGGCGCGCAGCTCCGCACGGACCCGGTCGAGCCACAGCCGGGCACGGTGCCTGCGGAAGATCTCCGCGGCCTCCCGGAGCTGGGCACGGGACTCCGCCCGCCGGCGTTCGCGCCTGAGGTACTCGCCGTACAGGAGGGCGGTGCGCGCCAGTTCCAGTTCACGGTCACCAGGCGCATGCAGGCGCAGCGCGAGCCGGAAGTGCTCCTCGGGGTCGTCGCCTGCCAGGACCGCGCGGCACTGGGCCGCCACCGCGGTCGGCCAGCCCCGGCCGACCCCCTCCGCCCATCGCGCGAACACCGCGGCGGCCCGTTCCGCCCGCGGCCGGAGCCCGGCGCGGACGGCGGCCTCCACGTAGGCGGGCACCGCCTGGAGCGCGACACCGGGGTGCCCCGGCTTCATGCGGGTGATCCGGCGCAGCTTCGCAGCCGCCTCCTCCCACCGTCCGGAGGCGAGATCGATGTGCGCCAGGCCCCACAGGCCGAGGGCGCAGGCGAGCCCGTTACCGTGTTCCGTCGCCTCGTCGACCACCCGGTCCGCGTACCGCTCGCAGGTCTCGGTGTCACCGGCGAGCCCGGCGGCGAGCATCAGCATCCCCATCACGTTGCGTACGCAGGTGAGCTGGCCCGTTCCGCGGGCCAGCCGCAGCGCCTCGGTCGCGACGAGACGCGCGGAGTCCGGTCCGCTCAACCAGCACTCCGAATAGGCCAGGTACTGCATGGCGTGCGCCGCGGTCGGGATGTCGCCCGCCCTGCGCGCCAGTGCCACCGCACGTGCCGCGAGGGAACGGGCGTGGGCGTCGTCGGCGGTGAACAGCGCTCCATGGGCCGCCCAGGCGAGCAGGAGCGGGTCCTGCGCCTGCGCGGCATCCGCGACGCCCGTGCGCAGCCGGATGCCGGCGGTCGGCAGTCCCCGTAACGACTCGGCGACTCCGAGGAGGCAGTGGGCGGCGAGCCGGGCGTCGGGCTCGTCCGGCACCTCGGACCCGCCGAGCAGCGCCCGCGCCCGCCGGGCCGCCCGTACCGGCATGCCCTCGCTTCCCGCGTAGAGACCGGCCTCTCCCGCCGCGGCCAGTGCCTTGGCCGCGAGACGGGTGTCGCCGTCCGCCAGGACGTCCGCGGCGGTCAGCAGTGCGTCGAAGGCGTCGTCCGGTGGGTCCTGGTGGAGCGAGAGCACGCCCCGCAGAAGAGCGATGTCCCCGCGCAGGGAGGGGTGTTGCGCACCGGCCAGCACCTCCGCCTGCTCCAGCAGCCGGGCGGCACGCCGCAGACGCCCGGCCATGCTGCTGCAGGCGGCGGCGGCGACGAGGCGGCCGGCCCGCGGACCGTCCTCACGGGTCAACTCCGCCGAGCGTTCCATCAGCGCGGCAGCGTGGCACGGTTCGCCGTGCCGACGCGCACGGGCGGCCTGGCGCTCCAGTTCGTCGGCCAGCCCCGCGTCCGCTTCCGTGGACAGGGCGGCCTCGTGCCAGCCGCGACGGTCGTCGTGGCCGGCCGCGAACGCGCGCGCCAGGAGTTCGTGTGCCCAGTGCCGTTCGGCCAGATCCAGACTCTGGCGGACGGCCCGGGCGAGGGCCGCGTCGCGAAAGGACACGGTCGTCCTGGACACGGTGACGAGCCCCGCCACCTCGGCGCCTTTCAAGGCCGCGGGATCGATCGCCGCCAGCCGGGCCACTCGGTACAGCGTCGGGGGATCCAGACGCGGTTCCGTGGCCAGCAGTGTGAGCAGTCGGCGGCAGTCGTCGGAGAGCCCGCGCAGCGGCGCGAGTCTGAGCCGGGTCGCTCGCGGCCCCAGCGGAAGCGGATCGGGCAGCTGCGGCAGCTCCGCCAGCTGACCGGGCTTCAGCGTCCGCAGGAGCTCGAGAAGGACCAGGGGATTGCCGTGCGCGGCATGGACGAGTACCTCGCAGACGGCGGGCGCCACCGCTGACGGGTGGTGCTGTGCGATCAACCGCAGGCAGTCGCGGTCGCTCATGCCCGTCAGACGCAGCACCGGTACCCCCGGCATCAGCAGGGGTTCCGCGCCGTCCGCGCCGGCCAGGACCAGGACCCTTTCGGTGCTGATCCGACGGGCCACAAGACCGAGGACGTGCTGTGACTCGGCGTCGACCCACTGCAGGTCGTCGACCGTGATCAGCACCGGTCGCCTGACGGAACTCCGCGACAGCAGGGCCAGCACCGCGACGGAGACCAGCGACCGTTCCCGGGGCGGCGGCACCATGCCGAGAAGTACCCCCTCCAGCAACTCGGCCAAGTGCGGCGGGAGACGGCGTACACCGGCGGCCAAGGGACGGACCATGCGCTGTACCGCTGCGTAGTCCAGGCCCTGCTCCGCCTGCACTCCGTCGGCGCGCACGGTGTGGAACCCCTGCGCGAGGTGCGTGGCGTGCCGGATCAGTGTGGTCTTGCCGATTCCCTGATCCCCCGTCAGCAGCAGGGCACCGCCCTTCCTCGCACTGCGGCAGGCCTCGATCCACGCGATCAGCTGCCGCAGTTCGGCCCCTCTGCCGACGATGGTGTGCTCGGTGCCGTACGCCATGACGTACGCCTCCTGGATAGGCTGACCCCGCGCAAGAATAGTGGTTATTCGCGGCCGTGAGTGCAAGAGAGCGGCCCTGTCCGGCGCTCGTGGCCGAGACGCGGACGAGCCGCGCGAGAGGCACGGGAGAGGGCCTAGGCTGGGCTCGTGGCAGAGCCTGAATCCTTCGCGAGGCCGTCCAGGCCGGTGATCCGTGAACGCCTCGTCGAGGCTGCTGTCCAGGAGTTCGTCGAGCAGGGCTACGACCGCGCGAGGGTGCAGGACATAGCCCGCCGGGCCGGCCTGTCCACCGGTGCGATCTACGGCAACTTCCGCAACAAGGCCGAACTGCTCGCCGAGGCGGTCGACTACGGCCTGGGGGCGGCATCGCACAAGCTGACCCAGGCCCTGGGCAGCGGTGCCGGACCCGCCGATGTCCTCGCGCTGGTCGTCACGGATCTCTCCGATCCACGTCAGCAGACCTGGGCGCCGCTGGTCAGCGAAGCGCTCACAGCCGCCAGGCGGGACGCCGAGGTCGCCCGCAGGGTCCACGCCGCGCTGGGCCGGGTGGAGAGCAACCTGAGGAGCCTGGTCGAACTCGCCCAGCGAAGCGGCAGGTTCGGCCCGCAGATCGATGCGGCGGCCTGCGCCCGCCTCGTGTTGTGCGTGTCCCTGGGAATGGACGTGCTTGCCGCAGTGAGGGCGCAGAGGCCGGACCACGGTGCCTGGAGGTCGCTGGTGCACCTCCTGTTCGCACAGCTGGGCGCTGCCGAATGACTTCGTGAAGTGGCCCGCCGCGGCGGCGCGGTGACGGGTCCGCGCCACCTCGATCACCGGCGGGGCACGGCCGCGAATCGGTGAAGTCACCGGTCCTGTGCCGGTCAGTGCTGCCTGGAATTCAGGAAGAATGCTGGTCAGTGCCTCACGTGCGCCGCACACGGATTTCCCTGCCATTACTCTGCGTTGACACCGCATAAGGCGCGCGTCACTCTACCGGTGAGCCGCGGCAAGGCCGTACACACGTGAACCGGCGCACATTCAGGGCCGTATTTCCCCTTTCGGTAAAGCCGATCTCCTCCTCGGAGCGTGATCGGCGGAGAAACCGGTTCGGCGGCCCGGGAATACCGCACCGATGTTCCGTGTCAGGTCCTTGCCCGCTCCGGCAGCCGAATTCCGATCCGAAAAGGAGACAGACATGTCCCGGCGAAGTCTGCCCCGCACTGCCCCACTGATCGCTACCGCCTTAGGGGCCACTGCGGCACTGGTCGTCACCGCGGCCGCCCCGGTCCCCGCCACGGCGCAGGCGTCCACGTCCGCAGTGCAGCGAGCCCCTGAGGCCGGCACGACAACGACCGTGCGCTACGGGCCGTTCGCCCTTCCCGCCGCCTCAGGGCACGACCACGGTGAAACCGGCAACCGCCTTGCGCTGAACGTCCAGAAGCCGTGCGACGACTGCTTCATCACGGGCTTCAAGCCGAACCTCGTGTACGCGGACGGGTCGAACGCGAACGTCAACACCGGCCCGATGCTCCACCACGCGGTGCTGGGCACCCACGCGAAAAGCGATGTCGTCTGCCGCGGGCCTCAGCGGAAATTCGCCTCCGGGAACGAGCGAGTGGAAAGTGTCCTGCCCGCCGGATACGGCATCGAGGTGCGCCGGGGCGAGCGCTGGAACATGCTCTACGACCTCATGAACCACGCACCCCAGAGCAAGACCGTCTACATCACCTTCACCTTCACCCATGAACCCGCCGCCGGCTCGCGGCTCCAGCCCGTGACGCCGATCTGGCTGGATGCGGGCGGCTGTCTCGGCAGCGTGTACGACGCTCCGGTGGGCACCAGCGAAAAGGTCAGGCGGTGGCGCTCCACCATTTCCGGAAGGCTCGTCCACATGCGCGGCCACCTCCACCACGCCGGCCGTTCTGTCCGCACGGAGAACCTCAGCACGGGAAAGCTGCTGTGCAACATCGTGGCGGAGGAGGGCGGAAGCCCCGAATTCATCGACCTCCACGGCAACACGGAGATATCGGCCATGCCGCCGTGCAGCGGAGATGCGCTCGGCACCGTCAAGCGGGGTGACGTGCTGCAGATCACCAGCAGGTACGAGAGCGCAGGACACGCGCACGGCGGCGTCATGGGCATCATGGCCGGCTGGGTGGCCGAGGACTGACCAGTGCCGCAGGGGCGTGGGACGGATCGGTTCCGGGGACCGGCACCCGGCCGGACGGCTGGGGCGGCCGGCGCCCTGGTCTGTCTGGTGTGGGCGGCCGGCGTGTGGGTGGCGCCGCACCTCGAAGCCGGCCCAGCGCTGCGCGCCGCGGCACTCTTCGTGCACCTGGCAGCGCTGATCCTGGGGCTCGGCACCGTGCAGACCATTGACTACTACGGGCTGCTCTGGTTGCTGGGACGGCGCAGTCTGCGTCAAGTGCTGGACTTCACCAGGCCGTTGCAGGTGCTCGTCTGGTCCGGACTGACCGGCATGGTGATCAGTGGTGCCGTCCTCGGCCCGGACCTGGCACTGGCAGCCACCCGGGTGAAGCTGGGGCTGGTTCTCCTGGTCGCTCTCAACGGCGTGCACGCGCACGCTCTGCACCGCTCCCTCGCGGAGCAGGCGGGAGGGCGGGTGGACAGACGCCTGCTGGTGCGAGGGGCGATGTCCGCCGCCGTGTCCCAGGTGGGCTGGTGGGGGGCTGTGGCGATCGGGTTCCTCAACAGCCAGTCCTGAGCGGCGGCCAGTGACCTCTGTTCGCGGTCGAAGGGGCAGCCGCGGCCGTCCGACCGTGGGGCAGCCGCGGCCGTCCGACCGTGGGACAGCCGCAGCCGTCCGACCGTGGGGCGGCCGCCGCTGTCCGGCCCGCGCCCAGGACGTCGTCCCGGACGACCCCGCTGTCACACCGCCGTGAGACCGCCGTCCACCACCAGGCTCTGACCGGTGATGTACGAGGCCCGATCGGAGAGCAGGAACGTGACGGCCTCCGCCACTTCCCAGGCGGTGCCCTGACGGCCGAGCGGGATGCGGGTGAAGGAGGCCGTCCGGGAGGCCCGTTTCGCCGATGCCTGGCGGCCCATCGGCGTGTCGATCAGGCCGGGGACGACCATGTTGGCGCGGATGCCTCGTGCCGCTCCCTCCCTCGCGACATGGCGGGTCAGCCCGAAGAGGCCGGCCTTGGAGCTGTCGTAGGCGGGGGAGTCGGTCGCGGCACGCAGTCCGGCGACCGAGCCGATGAACACGACGGCACCGCCGTCAGCCATCGACGGAAGCCCGTGTTTGGCGGCGAGAAAGGGCGCACGCAGGTTCACGCCGAGAACCTCCTCCCATTCCTCGGGTGTTGACCCCGCGAGCCCGGTGCCGAGGCCCACCCCCACGTTGACCACCAGCGCGTCCAGCCCGCCCAGCCCGCGCACCGCCTCGGCGACCATGGCGGCCGACTGCTCCGCGTCCGTGGCGTCAGCGACCACGGAAACACCCAGGCCGCCTTCGGCAATGACCAGGTCGGCGGTCACGGCGGCGGCGGGGCCGACGAGGTCGGCGCAGGCCACGTCCGCACCTTCGCGGGCGGCGAGTACGGCGATCGCGCGGCCGTTGCCGACGGGCGCCCGCGGAGCGTCGCCGGGACGGGTGCCCGCGCCGACCACCAGCACTTTGCGGCCCGCGAGCCGTCGGGCCGCGCGGTCCGGGTGTGCCTCACTCATCGCTTCCGCTCCCTTCCGGAAGGCCCGCGCTGTCGAAGCCCGGATCCAGCTCCACACCGGCGGAGTTCAAGAAGAGCGCCACCATGTGGTACTGGCCCACCAGCATGGTGATCTCGATCATTTCCTCGTCGCCGAAGTGCTCGACCAGCGCCTCCCACGTGGCCTCGCCGAGCCGCGCATCACGGTTCAGCTCGTCGGCGGCCCGGATGAGCCACCTTTCGAGGTCGGTCCACCCGCCGGCCTCCGGGCCCTGGACGATGCGGTCGATGTCCGTGTCGGTCAGGCCCGACGCCTTGGCCAGGGGGACATGGCGTCCCCACTCGTACGAAGCGCCGGTGTTGTACGAGGTGCGCAGGATCAGCAGTTCACGGAACCTTCCCGGCAGCCGGCCCCGGCGGAGCAACTGACCTCCGAAGGGCATGAACCGCTCGTAGAGCTCGGGATGACGCACCAGAGTGGTGAAGATGTTCGGAACCCGGCCCCCCGGGTCCCGAGGCGCGGCGGCCAGCAGGTGGCGGGTCCGCGCATCCCAGTCGTCCTCGGGCAGGGGCCCGAGTCGCGGGAGGGCTTTGCCGTGCCGTACAGGGTGTCGCTCCGGCATGGAGCCTCCAAAGTGAGGTGCCCACGCGCGCCGAAGGGCGGTGCGTACCGCGCGGTGTGACCGGGCGCGTGGGCGGGGACGGGCGTGGCAGGTCCGCGGGGACAGGGAGGGCCGGCCGCTCTGGGAGGGCCGGTCCCTCCCGGTCGGCCGGTGTCAGCCGGTGACGGGGCCGAACTTCGCGCGGGTGTCGAGGGGTTCACCGAACAGGACCCAGCGTTCGCCCTTGAAGCGCACGAGTTGCATGGTCTCTATGGGGAACCGGTCGTCGGGGCCGGTGTTCAGTGCGACGCCGGGAAGCAGCATGCCCACCTCGACGTTCTGGAGCTTCTGGAGGGAGTCCCTCAGCCCTTCTCTCGTCGGACATTCCATGGCGTCGAGCGCCTTGTGCAGGCTTGAGGCCACGGCCCAGCCGTAGGCGTTGAACTGGATCGAGGGATCGGTGTCCGGGGCGTACTTCTTCATCGCCGTGCGGTAGGTCCGCATCTCCGGGTCGTCGGCCCACTGGGGATCGGCCGGGTCCTTGAAGTAGGTGGCGGAGACGACGCCTTGCACGTTCTTGAAGCCGACGGGCTTCAGCACGCTGGTCGACGCCGAGACGCTGTTGGCGATGTGCAGCGGGTTCCACCGGGTGTTCTTGGCGTCCGCGGCCAGGGCCTGGCTGCCGAACTTGGGCGTGGTGATGTTCAGCAGCACGTCCGCCCGGGAGCGGGCGAGACTGGTCATCTGGGCCGAGACGGACGGGTCGGTGACCTCGTAGCTCTCCTCGGCGACGATCGTGATGTCGCTGCCCTTGACTGCCGCTCGGAAGCCGCCCAGCAGGTCCTTGCCGAAGTCGTCGTTCTGGAAGAGCACGGCCACCTTGGCCTTCGGCTTCTCCTTCTTGAGGTAGTCGGCGTACATACGGGACTCGGCGACGTAGTTGGGCTGCCAGCCGATGGTCCAGGGGTGCTTGGTGTCCGTACCCCACTTGGAGGCGCCGGTGGCGACGAACGGCTGCGGCACCTTCTGCTGGTCGAGGTAGTCCCACACGGCTGAGGTGGAGGGCGTTCCCAACGTCTGGAACACGGCGAAGACCTTCTCCCGCTCCACCAGTCTTCGGGCCTCCTCCACGGCCTTCGGCGGCTGGTAGCCGTCGTCACGGACCACGAACTCGACCTTGCGGCCGCCGATACCGCCCTTCTCGGCGTTGACGTACTGGAAGTACGCGCTGACGCCCTTGCTGATGGTGCCGTACGCGGAGGCCGGTCCGGACATCGGGTAGATGCCGCCGAGCTTGATGCTCTTGTCGGTGATGCCGGTGGTCTGCTGGCCCTTGCAGGCGCCGTCGGCCGAGGCGGCGGCGTCTTCCTCGGTGCGTTGACTGGAGCAGGCGGTGGCGGTGAGGAGGGCGGCGACGCCTGCGGCGGCTGCCCGCAGGGCGGTGGTGTGGCGCATCCGGATCATCCCTTTTCGGTGGTGGGCGGTGCGGTGAGGGGCTGAGGGTCGGGCTGTGGGGTGCCGGGCGGTTCCTCGGGAGGGGCCGGCTCCGGTCGGCGGCGGGTGTGGCGCAGGCGTCGCTCCACACGCCTCCGGACCCCCTGTCCGGCACGGGCCGCCAGGCCGGCCAGACCGGTGGGGGCCAGATACATGACGGCGATGATCAGCAGGCCGAAGACGACGCCTGGGGCGGCCGGGCTGATGTCCTGCGCCACATTCGGCACATACATCACGAAGGCCGCGCCCAGCAGTGGCCCGTACGGCGATGCCAGGCCGCCCACGACGAGGCCGGCCAGGAGGGTGATGGACAGGTTGATGCTGAAGGAGTCAGGAGACACGAAGCCGATCACCCAGGTGTACAGGCACCCGGCGACACCCGCGAACATCGCGCTCCAGGCGAACGCGAGCGTCTTGTGGAAGGAGAGCCGCACCCCCATCACCTCCGCCGCGGGCTCGTTCTCCCGGATGGCGAGCAGCGCCCGGCCGACCCGAGAGCGCACCAGGTTGCGCACGACCAGCAGCGTCACGACCGCGACGACGAGGGTGAGGAAGTACAGCCACTGGTCCTCGGCCAGACCGGTCCAGGAGGGCGGCTGCGGCTTGGGGACGGTCAGGCCCATGGAGCCGCCCGTCACGTGCTCGAACCGCTTCAGCAGCGGCGGGAGGAACACGGCGAACGCCAAGGTGACCAGGGCCAGATACAGGCCGCGGAGCCGTAGCGCGGGCACCCCGAAGCCCAGACCGAGGAGGAAGCATCCCGCGGCCGCGATCGGCAGCGTGGCCAGGTGGCCGATGGTGAACCGGTCGAGCGTGACGGCCGCCGTGTAGGCGCCCACGGCGAAGAAGGCGCCGTGTCCGAGGGAGATCTGCCCGCCGTAGCCCACGAGCAGGTTCAGGCCCGCCAGGACGACGGCGTAGAGCAGCACCATGGTCAGCTGGAAGACCCGGAACGGGGCGAAGTAGTAGGGCGCCGCGAGCAGAGCGGCCGCGACGGCCAGCGCCGCGAGCGGACGTGCCCGGCGCGCGGTGCGCGCCACCTGAGTGGTGATCAGTTCTGCTGTGCTCATGCCCGCTCCACCGCCGCTCGGCCGAACAGCCCCTGGGGCCGCACCAGCAGCACCACGAGGATGATCAGCAGTGGTACGCCGATCTTCAGGTCGGCTCCGACGAATCCGACGTAGGCCCCGGCCAGGGTCTCGGCGACCCCCACGACGAGGCCGCCCGCCACCGCTCCCACCGGGCTGTCGAAGCCGCCGAGAGTGGCCGCCGCGAAGGCGTAGATGAGGACGCCGCCCATCATGTTGGGTTCCAGGAACAGCAGGGGGGCGACCAGGACGCCGGACAGAGCGCCCACCGTCGCGGCCAGTCCCCAGCCCAGCATCAGCACCCGGCCCACCCGGATGCCCGAAAGCCTGGCCGAGACGGGATTGACGGCGACCGCCCGCATCACCAGGCCGGTCCTGGTGTGCTGGAACAGCAGATACAACAACCCCATCACCACGGCCACGACGCCGATGACGCCCAGCGTCGACCAGCTGATGCCGACCCCGGCCACGGCGAGACCGCCGTCGGGGAACGGCTGCGGGAAGTCCTTCACGGTGAACGACCAGATCAGGCCCGCGGCCGCGTTGACGAAGATGAACAGGCCCACGGTGACGATGACGACGGTCAGCTCCGGCGCTCCCTCGACCGGCCGCATGAGCACTCGCTCGATGAGCATGCCGCCCGCGAAGGAGATCACGAGCGTGACCGGCAGGGCCAGCCAGAACGGCATCCCCGAGGCGACCAGCTGCCACGCCACATAGGTGGAGATCATGGCGAGCTCGCCCTGGGCGAAGTTGACGATGCCGGTGAACCGGTGGATCAGGACCAGGGCCAGTGCCAGGCTCGCGTAGACCGAGCCGGCACCCAGTCCTTCCACCACTTGCTGGAGGAACTCGCTCACGAGCCACCCCCCGCCCGGCCGGACCGGACGGAGACGCCGAGGTACACCTCGGCGACCTGGCCGTCCTGGCGGATCTGTTCGGCCGCGCCCGACAGCACCAGGCGGCCGGACTCCAGTACGTGCGCCTGATGCGCGATGTCCAGCGCGAGCTGGGCGTTCTGCTCGACGACGACCACGGTCGTGCGTTCCTCCTCGTTGACGGTACGGACGATCCGGAAGAGCTCGCGGGTGACGAGGGGCGCCAGGCCCAGCGAGGGTTCGTCGAGGAGCAGCAGAGCGGGGCGGAGCATCAGCGCCCTGCCGATCGCGAGCATCTGCTGCTCGCCGCCGCTGAGGCTGCCCGCCGCCTGCCGGCGGCGATCGCGCAGTTTGGGGAAGTAGCCGTAGACCCGCTCCAGGTCCGCTGCCACGGCCGCCCGATCGCTCCCGCGCCCTCGACGGTGGCGCAGATACGCGCCGACGCGCAGGTTCTCCTCCACGGTGAGGTCGTTGAACGTGCCCCGGCCCTCGGGTACGTGGGCCACACCGAGCCGGGCGGCCTGCTCGGGGGAGCGCCCCAGCAACTGGGCGCCGTCCAGCGTCACCGAGCCGCGTCCCGTGACCATGCCGCTCAGCGCCCTCAGCATGGTGGTCTTGCCCGCGCCGTTGGGCCCGAGGACCGCGCAGACCTCGCCGCGGCTGACGGAGAAGCCGATGCCGTGCAGGACGCGGGCCTGGCCGTAGCCGGCGTGCAGGTCCGAGACCTCGAGGAAGGCCGGTGCCGCGGGTTCGCCGGCGAAAGAGTCCTTCGTCTCCTCGCTCATGCCGCCGCCCCCAGGTACGCCTCGATGACGGCGGGATCGCGCTGCACCTGTTCCGGCGGCCCGTCGGCGATCGTGCGTCCGAAGTCCAGACACACCACGCGGTCGCACAGACCCATGACGAACCCCATGTGGTGCTCGACCACGACCAGGGTGAGGTCGAAGTCCTCGCGCAGCTCCCTGATCAGGTCGGCGAAGGCATCGACCTCGCCGTGGCTGAGGCCGTTGACCGGCTCGTCGAGCAGCAGCAGCCGGGGCTCCACGGCCAGCGCCCGGGCGAGCTCGACCCGTTTGAGCGTGCCGAAGGGCAGGCCGGAGGCGGGATGGTCCGCGACGTCGGCCAGGCCCAGCCGCTGCAGCAGTTCCTCCGCGAGAAGGCGCAGCCGCGCCTCCTCACGCCGCACCCGCGGCAGGCGCAGTGCGGCGGCGATATATCCCGCGCTGCCCCGGTGGTGAGCGCCGACCATCACGTTCTCCCGGACCGTGAGGTGCTGGAACAGGCCCAGATTCTGGAAGGTGCGGGCGATGCCCTGCCCGGCAACGGTGTGCGGGGGCAGGGCCAGCAGGTCCTGGCCCTCGTAGTGCACCGTGCCCTCGTCGGGCGTGCACCGCCGGGTCAGACAGTTGAAGAGCGTGGTCTTTCCTGCTCCGTTGGGCCCGATGAGGCCCACTGCGGTGCCCTGGTCGACAGCGAATCCGACGCCGTCCAAAGCCGTGATTCCGCCGAAACGCATGGTGATGCCGTCGACCGCGAGCATGCGGGCCGCCCTTTCGAACAAGGTCTCTGGGGGGTGGGAGAGCGTCACAGTAGGTGCGGCCGCTCCACGCGGGCATTGGGTGCGAGCACTCAACTTCGCGGCCCGCGGACTGTGCGCCGCGCACAGTCCGCGGGGAGCAACAGGCTCCGAACCTGTTGACTGGTAACGATTCGGAGGCGACGATCCCCCCATGCGTCACGCGATAGTGCCGAGCGTGCCTCCCATGACCGAGCAGCTGCGTCAGGAGCGGCTGCGGATTCTGTGCGCCGTAAAAGAGCAGGTGGAGCAGGTGGCGGAGTCCGCGCTCGCGATGATGCGCGCCGAGATCCCGGCCTACGCGGTGCAGGACGAGCACTTCTTCGAAGACGTGCGCCAGCAGTTGCTCTCGCACTACCGGGTCCAGCTGGCGCTGCTCGCGGGCGAGCGGAGCTTCGCCCTGGAGGAGCTGGCCTTCAGCCGGGCGGGCGCGATGCGCAGGGCACGCGCCGGGTTCGCGCTGGAGGACTTCATCAGTGCGTACCGGGTCGGCCGGCAGGCCTTCTGGGAGGCCCTGCGTGACTGCGCGGGGCCGTCGGCCGCCGGGCAGGACGCCGTGCTCACCCTGGTCGCCCCGCTGATGCGGTACATGGACTTCGCCAGCAGCCAGGCGGCACAGGCGTACCTGGAGTTCCAACAGCATGTCGTGGCCGACGCGGACCGCGAGCGCCGGGACCTGCTCGAGCAACTGCTCGCGGGCCACATGCCGGTCCGGGGGCCTCTCATGGCCGCGGCGCAGGCCTACGGCATCGGCGCCCAGGTGCCGATGATGGTGGTCACGGCGGTCTGCGTCGACGGCGCGGGGCACGGGAGCGCGGACTCGGCCGCCGAGAGCGGATACATCACCAGCGCGGCGATCTCCGCCGCCGGCGTACGGGCAGCCAGGGTCCTGGTGGTCGTGCGGCACGGCGAGGTCGTGGCCGTGCCGGTGCTGCGTACGGGCACCGAGCCGGACGAGGTATGCGCGCGCTTCGAAGAGGTGCAGCGGCAGCTGGCCAGGGACGGAACGGTCCTGGCGATGGGGATCAGCACGGTGGCCGGGGGCGTGGCGGAGCTGCCGCGGGCCTACCAGGAGGCCAGAGCCGCCCTGGAGTTCGTCCCCAGCGGGGGAGGGGTGGCGGCCCTGCCGCGGCTGTCCCCGTTCCAGTACCTCGCCCTGCGTGCGGACGACATCGCCCGCCAGCTGGTCGACCCGCGGATCAGCGACCTGCTGGAGGACGACGTCCGGCGCGGCGGTGTGCTCGCGGCGACGGTACGGGCGTTCGCCGAGGCGGATCTGAACCTGAGGCTGGCGGCGGAGCGGCTGCGGGTGCACCACAACACGGCGCACTACCGGTTGCGCCGCATCGAGGAGCGCACCGGGCGCAACCCCCGCCGGATCGCCGATCTGATGGAACTGCTGGTCGCTCTCGCCATCCGTGACGGGGCCTCGGGAACGGAGGACGTGCAGTGAGCCGGACCCATCCGGAGCGGACGGCCGACTCGCCGAAGGCGTCGGCGAAGAACGTGGTGGAGGGGGTGGAGGCGGCGGTGGAGACGACGCGGACTCCTGCGGAGGTCGCGGCCGCCGCGGAGGTCTCGGCGCGGCGCGCGTTGCTGGACGCAGCGCTCGATGTGTTCACCGAGCGCGGCTACACCAACGCGAGCGTGACGGAGATCGCGGCGCGTTCGGGCATCGCCGTCGGCAGTCTCTTCCACCACTACGGGGGCAAGAGGGGCCTGTATCTGGCGTTGTGGGAGGAGTTCCAGGAGGAGCAGGAGCAGCGGACCGCGGCGGGGGTCGCCGCGGCGCGCGGCCAGGGCGTGACCGACCCGGTCGCGGTGTTCCTCACCGGGGCGCGGGCCTATCTGGAGGGCGCCTGGGTGCGCCGCCGCATCGGCGGGCTCCTGCAGCAGGAGGACGGTCCTCCTGGTTTCGACGCACTGCGGCGCCGGTGGGACCGCTCGTGGGTACGGCGCAACGCCAGGCTGCTCGAGGTGGACGAGACGCGGCGCATCGGCCGTGTCCGGGGCGTCGTGCTGACCACGGTGATCGCGGGTGCCGCCAGAGAGCTGAGCGACTGCCCGGACAGGGCCGAGGCTCAGGAGATCATCGAGGAAGTCTGCGGCATCCTGGCGTACCTGTCGCAACGTCCCGGGTGACCGGCGCGCGCCTCCGCTTGGATCGCGGCCGGACAACCCACCGAACAGTATTCGGTTAGTGGAATGCATGTAAGGTGAAACCAGAAGCAGGGCGCTGCTGACTGCGGCGCCTCACGGTGTGGGGGTGCGTCGGTGGGCAGACCGGTCAAGCCGATTCTCAGCCGCGGGCGCATCTGCGCCACGGCGCTCGCGATCGTGGACAGGGACGGGCTCACCGAACTGTCGATGCGCGGACTCGCACGGGAACTCGGGGTTCAGGTCTCCTCGCTGTACGAACACGTGAAGACCAAGGACGACGTCCTCCACGAGGTCGCCAACACCATCATGGAGGACGTGGACGTCTCCGGCTTCGAGACCGGCGACTGGCGCCACGGGCTGGCCTCCTGGGCCCGCTCCTACCGCGCCGCGCTGGCTGCCCATCCCCAGATCGTCCCGTTCCTGGCGTACGGCCCCGCCCGCCGTGAGGCCTCCCTGCGGCGCGCCGACGTCATCCACGGCGGCCTGGTGGGCGCCGGCTGGCCGCCGCGCTACGCCACACTGATCGGAGCCTCGACCAAGTACCTGGTGGTCGGCTCCGCCATGAGCTCGTTCGCCGGGGGGTTCGAGGAGGACGTCCAGGTCTACGTCGAGCGCTATCCGCACCTGACGGGGGCTCACCGCCTGCGCGGCCGGGCAGACGTGATCGACCGGGACAGCTTCGAACTCGCCCTGGAGATGTTCCTCGACGGCCTCACCGCTCTGCACGCCCGCGTCACGGCACCGCAGCGGTCTGCCGGTTCCTGATCGTCACGGCGCCGCGGCCGGCGTGTCCGAGGCGGACGCGGAGGGTGACTGCGCGACGACGTCTTGTCCTGCGCCCCGGGCACCTCTAAGCTCGCCAACCGAACGCTGTTCGGCATAGTCGATGCCGTGCGGCGTGTCCTTCGCCCGTTCGTTCTGTTCCACGGCGGCCGCCCGTGAGCCTCAGGACCGTGGTCGACATCCCTCGCTGATCGAGGAGATCAGGACCCACAAGAGCTGAGCACGTCACTGCATCACGACTCGGACACCGAGTCGTGCCCTGGCAGACACCGACCCGGTCGACTGCCCCTGCCGTGACGCCTCGCCCTCGCCGCGGCATGCAGCCAAGAGGAGTTGACGTCGTCATGTCCAGTCCCTTCGACCCGTTCCAACGGCCACCGTCGTATGTCCACGGCCCTTATCCGCACAGCCCCTATCCGCACACCCCCCACGCCGAGCCGGACGTCCCGACGGACGTCGAACGGCTGCGCGGCGAGCGCCGCTCCAGGGTCTTTCCCGTTGCCGCCGCTGTGGTCGGCCTCTACCTGCTCAACGCCCTCCTGGCCAACCTGGCCGGCGGACTGATGGCTGCGCGGCTGGTCGGCCACCTGAACATCGGGCTCGCCCTCGCGCTCCTGCAGTGCGCCGGCACGCTCCTGGTGTGCCGCTGGTACGCGCGTCACGCCGGCACCACTCTGGATCCGCTGGCCGCGAGGGTGCGGGCAGGGCTCGGGCCGAGAGGGAGCCGTCGGTGAGCGCCTCTCAGATTTCCTCGCAGGTCGCGGGCAACGGAGCGACCCTGATCGTCTTCGCGGTGTTCGTCGTCTGCGTCATCCTCATCGCCCTGTGGGGTGCGGCGGACAGCGACAGCCCCCGTCGCTTCTTCGTCAGCGGCCGCGAACTGCCGGCCGCGCGCAATGGAATCGCCCTGTTCGGTGACTTCATCTCCGCGGCGACGCTTCTCGGCACTCCGGGGCTCATCGCGCTGGCCGGTTTCGACGGCATACCGTATCTGGTGGGGCCCGTTGTGGTCTGGGCCGTCATTCTGCTGCTGGTCGCCGAGCCGTTCCACAACGCCGGCGGTTACACCGTGGGCGCCGTGCTGGCGCGCCGGCTGCGGCCACGGCCCGTCCAACTGGCCATGGGCCTCGCCACGTTGGTGATCTCACTGTTCTACCTCACCGCCCAACTCGTGGGGGCGGGCGCGCTCGCGGCACCGCTGCTGGGCATTTCCGGCGAGGCGGCCCAGAACTGCCTTATGGTCTTCCTCGGCATCCTGATGATCATCTATGTGGCCCTCAGCGGTATGCACGGAGCGACGCTCGTCCAGTTGCTCAAGGCGGCCGTCCTGCTGGTGGCGAGCGTCTTCCTGGCGGTGCTGGTGCTGGCGAAGTTCGGTTGGAACCCCAGTGACCTGCTGGGAACCGCGGCCCGCCGCAGCGGCGTCGGGGAGAGTTTCCTCGCCCCCGGCGCCCGTTCCCAGGGGACCGGTTGGGAGACGCTGGACAGGCTGAGCCTCCAGCTCGGAGCCCTGCTCGGAGCGGCTGGACTCCCGCATCTCCTGATGCGCATGTGTGTGGTGCCCTCCGCGAGCGCCGCCCGGCGCTCCGTTCAGTGGACGGCAGTTCTGACGTGCGTCTTCTGCGTGACCGCGGGAGTGCTGGGATTCGGCGCCGCGGCAGTGCTCGGCCCGGAGGCGATCCTCGCCGGGAGCCCCTCGGGGAACACGGCCACCCTGCTGCTCGCCCACTCCCTCGGCGGGTCGTGGATGCTCACCGTCATGGCCTGCGTCGCATTCGTCACGATTCTGGCGGTGGTGGCGGGCATCGCCCTCGCCGCCGCGACCTCCGTGGCGCACGACATCTACGGGGCGGTGCTCAAGCGCGGGCGCGCGACTGAGGGGAGGGAGTTGATGGTCGCCCGCTGTGCGGTCGTGCTGATCGGTTGCGCGGCGGTGGGTCTGTCCCTTCTCGCCGAGCGCCTCAACGTCTCCTTCGCCGCGGGTCTGGCGTTCTGCGTCGCCGCTTCGGCGATTCTTCCCGCGCTGCTGTACGGGCTGTACTGGCGAGGGTTCACCACCACCGGCGCGCTGTGGAGCATCTACGGCGGACTGGTCTCCTCGGTGGTCATGGCCGTGCTGTCACCCGCGGTGTCGGGAGGCCCCACCGCACTGTTCCCGGACATGGACTTCAGTCTGTTCCCGATGCAGTACCCGACCATCGTCTCGGCCCCCCTGGGCTTTCTGCTGGGATGGCTCGGTTCGGTGATGGGGCGGGAGAGGCCGGACCCGGCCAGGCACGCGGCGCTCGAGTTGCGCATGCTCGCGGGCGCGGACGACACGTCCGTCCAGTCGTCCGGCTGACCGGGTTCGGGGAGTGCCGCACCAGCAGGGCCTCGTCTGCCGGTGGTGCAGCAGGGGCGCTCAGTCTGACGTCCCGGACGTCCCGGGGGGCAGCGTCTCCATCCGCAACAGGTCGAACGTGGCCGGGGTGTCGAAGGTGCCTGCGTTCGCACAGGAGGTGAGGCGTTCCTGTTCCGGCCGGCGCGGGCGGACGTGGAGGCGGAACCGCGAGCCGTCGTGGGCCGCCAGATCGACGCGCACCGTACCGTCCGGGTCCACCGCAGAGTGGTCCAACGGCCGGACCGCGTCCAGGGAACGGAGGTCGAGACGCTCGCGCAGGTGGTGTTCGGCGGCCTGGACCGGCGCCGGAAGCCCCGCACGGCCGCGCAGGCGGGGGAGCATGACCTGGCGGGAACCGAAGGCCGCCGCCAGCGGGCTGACGTCGGCCGTGGTGACGCCGCCGTGGTACGTGCCGTCGGGCAGGGTCACGACGTTCGCGGCGAACCGGTCGCCCCCGACGTGGTTGGTCTCCCAGACCTGTCCGGGCAGGGCCTGGTCCAGCAGGACGGCGACGGGGCGGCCGAGCCGGGCGCAGCACACGTCCTTGAGGCCGTGGGTGCAGACCAGCGCCACCCGGTCCTCGCTCGCCTCGCCGAAGCCCGGCGGTCGTCCGGCGGCGAGGGCGTCGACATCGAGGTCGGCGAGCGCGCGGAGGTCGTCCAGGGACCGGCGCTCCAGCCAGGTTCCCCCGGCTCCGTGGTGGGCCGTGATCACGGTCGACACGGGACCGCGGCGGTCGCGGACCCTGCGGATGAACTGCGGCCGGATTCCCGCCTCCTTGGCGGCCTTCCAGACAAGGCCGGCCTCGTGCGGGAGGCCGGGCGGCAGGTCGTGCGGCGGCCAGGGGCCGGGATGCTCGACGAGCAGCCATGTCGTGAAGCGCTCGGGGGCGGTGGCGAACACGGGTTCGCGGTGAGCGAGACGCGTCGCGGCGCACCCGGCGCGACGTTGGGGAAGCGATGTCATGGAAGGTCCACGTCAGCCCGGTTGTTGCGGGTGTACGACAGTGAGGGGCAGCGGGCGTGGCCGCCTCGCCGGGGGA
>NZ_JBFAOY010000010.1:0-42400 GCF_040675505.1 Streptomyces sp. NPDC049597 | reverse complement strand
GCCGGCTCCGCCGCGGCGGCGGACCGCAGCGCGTAGACGAAGGTGTGGTCGGACGTGACCTCCAGCGCGTCCCGCCTCTCCGGGGGACCGGTGAGGCGGGCACGCGGGCCAGGGGCGGCGTAGGGGCCGCTACTTGGCGGGGTCGACGTCGAAGAGGTCGGCCATGTCGTCGAGGACCAGGTCGGCGCCCTGGAGGGAGACCGAGGTCATCCAGATCTCGTCGCGGACCTTGTGGACGTCGCCGTTCTTGACGGCGGTCAGGCGCCCCCACAGCGGGTTGGCGAGGAACTTCTTCTCCCGCTCCTCGCCCTCGGAGAAGGCGCTGTAGAAGATGATGTCGGCGTCGGCCTGCTGGATCTGCTCCTCGCTGATCTCCAGGTTGAAGTTCTCCGGGTCCTGCTGGTTCTTGGGCCGGGCCAGCCCCATGTCCTGCAGGATGATGCCGCTGAAGCTCTTGGGCAGGTAGATGCGCGTGGGGCCGTCGACGAAGCGGACGATGGAGACCGTCGGGTTCTTCTTCTTGGCGTTGATCGCGTCGCCGATCTTCTTCGCCCGCGTCTCGTACGCGGCGAGCTCGGCCTTCGCCTTCTGCTCCTCACCGAGCGTCTTGCCCAGGAGGGTGATGTTGTCCTTCCAGAGCGGGCCCGTGGTCTTCACGAAGACGGTCGGCGCGATCTGGCTCAGCTTCTCGTACAGTTCGTCGTGGCGGACGGTCGCGGAGACGATGAGGTCCGGCTTGAGCAGGGCGATCTGCTCCAGGTTGGGGCTGTCGAGGGGGCCGACGTCCTTGGTGTCCTTCACCGCGTCGCCGAGGTACGGCGGGAAGTCGTCCTGGTCGCGGTACGAGCCGATGCCGCCGACCAGCTTGCCGTCGAGCGCGACGACGGCCTCGACGAGGCTGTTGTCGAGAGCAACGATCCGCTGCGGCTTGGCCTTGATCTCGGTCTTGCCCTTGTCGTGCTCGACGGTGCGCGGGAATCCGGCGGCCTTCTCGGCGGGGGCGGTGCTGCCGCCCGGCTTCGCGTCGGAACCGTCCGAGCCACTGCCGCAGGCTGTCAGGCCCGCGGCCAGGACCGCGGTGAGGGCGAGGGCGCCGAGGCGGGCCCTGCGGCGTCCGGAGGTGAGGGTGAACATGGGGAGCTCCCAGAGCGGAGGGGGAGTTAGGGAAGCCTTACCTGAGTAAGGGCGAGGTGAGCATAACCTGCCGATTTCAGACCCTGTTCACGGGGGTGGTTCACAACTGGACTTAGGTGTGCCTTACCTTGTTGGTCGTGTCCCCGCACCCCTCCCCAGCTGTTGCGGCCGAAGCCCCGGCGGCTTCTGTGCCGTCGCCGCGACTCCGCGCCCACAGGCACCTCACTGTCCTGTTCACGCTGCTCGCCGTCCTGACCGTGGTCCTCTGCTCCTCACTCGCCATCGGCACCAAGTCCGTCCCGCTCGTCGACGTCCTGGCCGCGATCGGCGGCTCGACCGACGGAGATGCCGTCGTCGTACGGGAGTTGCGCATGCCGCGCACGCTCCTCGGGCTCCTGGCCGGACTCGCCCTCGGCGCCGCCGGAGCCGTCGCACAGGACATCACCCGCAACCCGCTCGGCGACCCCGGTCTCATCGGCGTCAGCGCCGGTGCCGCCTTCGCCGTCGCCTCCGGCATCGGCCTGTTCGGGCTCACCAGCTCCTACCAGTACGTCTGGTTCGCGTTCGCCGGCGGCGCCCTGGCCGGTCTGCTCGCGTACGTCGTCGGCGGCAGCGGACACGGGGGCGCCACGCCCGCCAAACTCGCCCTCGCCGGTGCGGCCGTCACCGTGCTCCTGGAGTCCTTCACCAACGCCCTCGTGCTGCTCGACGTCCGTACCCTCGACCAGTACCGCTCATGGGCCGTCGGCTCCCTCGCCGGCCGGGACGCCGATCTCGGCCTCCAGCTCGCGCCGTTCATCGTCGCCGGACTCGTCCTGGCCCTCGCGCTCGGCGGCCGGCTGAACGCGCTCGCCCTCGGCGACGACCTGGCCGCCACCCTCGGCACCAAGGTCACCGCCACCCGGGCCCTGGGCGCGGTCGCGGTGGTCCTGCTCACCGGCGCCGCCGTCGCCGCCTGCGGGCCCGTCACCTTCGTGGGCCTCGTCGTACCGCACGTCGTCCGCGCCTTCAGCGGGCCCGACGCACGCTGGCTCGTGCCCTGCTCCGGGCTCGGCGGAGCGATTCTGCTGCTCGGCGCCGACGTCGTCGGACGGGTCGTCGCCCGCCCCGCGGAGCTCCAGGCCGGGGTGGTCACCGCCCTGATCGGCGCCCCCTTCCTCGCGCTGCTCGTCAAGCGCGGCAAGCTCAAGGAGCACACCCGATGAGACTCGAGTCCGGGCCCTTCGGGCTGCGACTGCGCCCCCGCGTGGCCGCGACCGCCGCCGCGCTCGTGCTGGCAGGCTTCGCCGGGCTCGTCGCCTCCGTCGCGATGGGGACCTTCGCTCTCCCCGTCTCCGATGTGGTCGCCTCGCTGTTCGGGGACGACAGCGCGGACACCTACCTGATCGTGCGTGAACTCCGGCTGCCCCGCGCCCTGACGGCCGTGCTCGTCGGCATCGCCTTCGGCGTCGCCGGCGCCGTCTATCAGGCCGTCACCCGTAACCAGCTCGCGAGCCCCGACCTCATCGGCATCTCCGCCGGAGCGGGCGCGGGCGCCGTCGGCGCCATCGTCGTCGGCGGCGTCACCGCGGCCGGAGCGGGCAGCTTCGGCGCCGTCCCCTTCGGTGCGCTCGCCGGGGCCCTCGCCACCGCGGCGGCCATCTACCTGCTCGCCTACCGCGGCGGCACCGTCACCGGCTACCGCTTCGTCCTCGTCGGCATCGCCGCCAACGGCGCCCTTGCCGCCCTCACCCGCTGGATGGTGGCGCAGGCCGACATCGACCAGGCCTCCCGCGCCATGGTCTGGCTCACCGGCAGCCTCAACGGCCGCGGCTACGAGCACGTCGAGTGGGCCGGAGTCGCCCTCCTGGTCCTCGTGCCGCTGACGCTGGCCCTCGCCCGGCCGTACCAGCTCCTGCAGTTCGGCGACGACACCGCCCTGGGGCTCGGCATCCCGCTGCACCGGGCGAGGATCGCGCTGCTCGTCCTCGCCACCTGCCTCGCCGCGCTCGCCACCGCCGCCGCCGGACCCGTCGCCTTCATCGCCCTCGGCGCTCCGCAGATCGCCCGCCGCCTCGCCGGCACCGCAGGCGTCCCGCTCGTCCTCAGCGGACTGACCGGCGCGGTGCTGCTCCTCCTCGCCGACCTCGCCGCACGGCTCCTCTTCTCACCCGTCGAACTGCCCGTGGGCATCGTCACCGGCGCCGTCGGCGCCCCGTATCTTCTGCTGCTGCTCGCCCGTGCCAACCGGGCCGGAAAGGGAGGCTGACATGACCGCCGCGCCCGACACCCACCGCGCCACGCTGACCGGCACGGCGCTCCGCCTGGCCTACGGTGAGCGCATCGTCGCCGACGGACTCGACCTGGAGATCCCGGCGGGCCAGGTCACCGCCCTCGTCGGCCCCAACGCCTGCGGCAAGTCCACCGGCCTGCGCGCGCTCGCCCGGCTGCTGAAGCCGGCCGCCGGCGCCGTCCACCTTGACGGCCAGGACATCGCCGGCCTTGCCTCCCGCGACCTCGCCCTCCGGCTCTCCCTGCTGCCGCAGACGCCGACCGCGCCCGACGGCATCACCGTCCGCGACCTCGTCACCCGAGGCCGCACCCCCCACCAGCGCTGGTGGCGCCAGTGGTCCTCCGCCGACGACGCCGTCGTCGACCGGGCGCTCGACGCCACCGGCACGGCCGGGCTCGCCGACCGCACCCTCGACGAGCTCTCCGGCGGCCAGCGTCAGCGCGTCTGGATCGCCATGGCCCTCGCCCAGGACACCCCGGTGCTCCTCCTGGACGAGCCGACCACCTACCTCGACCTCGCCCACCAGGTCGACGTGCTCGAACTGGTCGCCGACCTGAACCGCACCGAGGGCCGTACCGTCGTCATGGTCCTGCACGAGCTGAACCTCGCCTGCCGCTACGCCGACCACCTCGTCGCGATGCGCGCCGGCGAGGTCGTCGCCGCGGGCCCGCCCAACGAGGTCGTCACCGCGGACCTCGTCCACGACGTCTTCGGCCTGCGCGCCGCCGTCATCGAGTGCCCGATCGCGGGCACGCCCCTCGTCATCCCCGAGGGCGGCCGCCGAACCGTGCAGGAGCCCGGGGCGGCCGACGCCCGTTCCCTCTGACTCCGGGTACTCCTCACGGCGATGTCCGTTGCGCGGTGGGGCGGGCCATGGCCCGGACACGCGGGCCGGGCGCGCACGGTGAGGAACCGTCAGGGCGCCTGCCGGGCGAAAGCCCAGGGCAGGCGCCCTTTTCCGGCCAGGAACGCGCGGTCCGCCGGGCAGCGGCGGGATGCACGGCGGCAGCGACATGCCCGCCGCCATGAACTCCAGGTCGATGTCCCCCTGGGCGCTGCCGCCCCTCGGTGACGCCGAGGGGATCGTCCGCACGGTGCCGGCCGCTCTCGGCATCGGCGTGGAGGCGGTCCGGTACTCGGCGAGGGCGGCCACTTCCCTGCCGGACAGGACCCGATCACGCGCGCACGACCTCCGGCGGGCGACTTCGGGGGCGGACGCCCGTCCGGGCGCGGCGGGCCGAAACGCCCGGCGGCTCCACACTGACCGGCCCTCCCCCCGATCGCCCCCTGATCGGTAGCCGAAAACGATAGAAATGTTCCATGTATAAGTTTCTGGGGCGACTCGGGCGTCGGTCACCCAAGTCGCCCGGGAGTGATCACGCGCCCGGCACGTGGAGCGCGCGGCGGTCGCTGCGGCGCCTGCGCTCCCTGCTGAGCGTGCGCAGCCTCGCCGGCCAGGTGTTCCTCCTGCAACTGGCGGTTGTGGTGCTGGTCGTCGTTGCCGCGCTGGCGGCCCTCGTGCTCCAGGCGCGACGCGACAGCATGGCGGATGCCCGGATCCGGACGCTCACCGCGGCCGAGACCTTCGCCACCTCACCAGGGCTCCTCTCGGCACTGGAGAGTCCGGACCCCACAGCGATGCTGCAGCCGAGCGCCGAGGCGGTTCGCAGGGCCGCCGGTGTCGACGCCGTCATCGTCTACCGGCCGGACGGGATCACCCTCACCCACAGCGATCCGAGGCAGATCGGAAAGCACGTCATCGGCCCCTACGCGGAAGCGGCGGCAGGAAAGTCGTTCACCAGGACCTTCCAGGGTGCCCTGGGACTCTCCGTGATCTCGGCCGTCCCCGTCAAGGACACCGGCAACGCGGCCGTCGCCATTGTCTCCGCCGTCGTCACGGTGGGGAACGTGCAGGACAGGGTGAACCAGCAACTGCCGGTCCTGTTCGGGGTCGCGGCCGGGTCGCTCGCCCTCGCCGCGGGCGGCTCGGCACTGGTGAGCCGTCGCCTCCAGAAGCAGACCCACGGCCTGGGCCCGGCCGAGATGACGCGGATGTACGAGCACCACGATGCGGTCCTCCACGCCGTACGGGAAGGAGTGCTGATCGTCGGGGGTGACGGCCGGCTGCTGCTGGCCAACGACGAGGCCCGCCGCCTGCTGGACCTGCCGGAGGACGCGGAACGCCGCCACGTGAGCGCGCTGGGGCTGAACGCCGATCTCACAGGGCTGCTCACGTCCGATCGCCCGGCCACCGACGAGGTGCATCTGGCCGCCGACCGACTCCTCGCCGTCAACAAGCGGTTCACCGCCTCCCAGGGCCCGGCGAGCGTGGTGGTGACGCTGCGGGACACCACCGAACTGCAGGCGCTCTCCGGCAGAGCCGAGACCGCGCGCCGACGGCTGGAGCTGCTCTATGACGCCGGCGTGCGGATCGGGACCACCCTGGATGTCACGCGCACCGCTGAGGAACTCGCGGAGGTCGCGGTCCCCCGCTTCGCCGACGTCGTCACCGTCGAACTCCTGGACCCGGTCCTGCACGGTGAGGAGCCCTCCGGCGTGAGTACCGAGATGCGCCGCGCCGCCGTCGTCGGGCTGGAGGGGGACCATCTGCTCTACCCGGCCGGCAAGCTGATCCGCTTCGGCGCCGCCCACCCCATGGCCGCGGGCGCCGCCGACGGCCGAGCGGTCCTGGTGGAGGACCTGAGCGCCTCCGAGGGCTGGCGGGCCCAGGACCCCGACCGCGCCCGCCGGGTCCTGGAGCACGGCATCCACTCCCTGATCCTCGTCCCGCTGCGCGCCCGGGGGGTGGTGCTCGGAGCGGCCCACTACTGGCGGGCGAACGCCTCCCCGCCGTTCGAGGAGGAGGACGTGTCCTTCGCCGAGGAGCTGGCCGCCCGGGCGGCGGTGTGCATCGACAACGCCCGCCGCTACACCCGCGAGCACACCATGGCCGTCACGTTGCAGCGCAGCCTGCTGCCCAGCCGGGTGCCCGAGCAGACGGCCCTGGAGGTGGCCTACCGTTATCTGCCCGCTCGGGCCGGGGTGGGCGGGGACTGGTTCGACGTCATCCCGCTGTCGGGTGCCCGGGTCGCGCTGGTCGTCGGCGACGTCGTGGGGCACGGCCTGCACGCGGCGGCCACCATGGGCCGACTGCGCACCGCCGTGCACAACTTCTCCGTCCTGGACATCCCGCCGGAGGAACTGCTCGGCCGCGTCGACGAGCTGGTGGTCCAGATCGACAGCGACGAGGCCGCCACCGACGGGGAAGGTCAGGGGATCACCGGCGCGACCTGCCTGTACGCCGTCTACGATCCCGCCTCCGGGCAACTGGCGGTCGCCACCGCCGGCCACCCCGGACCGGCGGTGGTCCACCCCGACGGCACCGTGGACTTCCCCGAGCTGCCGATCTCCCCACCACTGGGCCTCGGGACCGGACTGCCCGACGAGAGCGCCGAACTGACCGTGCCCGAAGGCTCCCGGCTCGTGCTCTACACCGACGGGCTGATCGAGGCCCGGGACCGCGACCTGGACGTCGGCGTGGCGACCCTGCGCGACGCGCTGGCCGGACCCGACCGTTCCCCGGAGGACACCTGCGCCGCTGTCCTCGACGCCATGATGCCGGACCGGCCCCGGGACGACATCGCGCTGCTGGTGGCCCGCACGCACCGGCTCGATCCCACCCGGATCGCCCAATGGCAGGTGCCCCGCGACCCGGCGGCGGTCGCCCCGGTCCGCGCCGCCTGTGTCCGGCGGCTCCGGGAATGGGGCCTCGAGCAGGTCGACTTCGCCGTCGAGCTCGTCCTCAGTGAGCTGATCACCAACGCCATCCGCTACGGCAGCGAGCCCATCGACGTCCGCCTCCTCCGTGACCGAGCCCTGATCTGCGAGGTCTCCGACGGGAGCAGCACCTCACCACGGCTGCGGCGGGCCAAGGTCACCGACGAGGGCGGCCGCGGACTCTTCCTGGTGGCCCGGTTCGCCGAACGCTGGGGCACCCGCTACACGCCCACCGGAAAGGTCATCTGGGCCGAACTGTCCCTCCACGGCGGCGGCCCCTCGGTGGAAGGACTCGCCGAGATCCTGCTCGACGAGGAGGAGCCGCCTTCCGGCGAAGGCGGGGCGCGGAACGGCGCGGCACGGTGAGGGGCATCGCGATGTCGCCGTACGACCGCTCACCCGCCACACCCCACGGGCCCGGCCACGGCTTTCGGCCCGTAGCCGTGCCTTCGGCCGCAACCATCGGCGCGGCGGCCGGAGGCCGCGCCGACCCGGGTCGCGCCCCCGGCGCACCGCCCCTCGTGACAACCGCTCGTGCCCGCCCCCGCGCTTTCCCGACCCCCTGTGTCCTGGAGCCATCGTGACTGCATTTCGTGTCCGAACAGCGGCCGCCGCAGGCTGCCTCACCCTCCTGGTCCTGAGCGCCTGCGCCGAGACGCCGAAGGCCACGCCCGTGAAGCCGTCGGAGGCCACCTCGGCGCAGGAGGCAGGGGGCATGAACAAGCTGATCGCCGCGGCGAAGAAGGAGGGCGAGCTCAACGCGATCGCGCTTCCGCGCGACTGGGCGAACTACGGCGGTCTGATCGACGACTTCGAGAAGAAGTACGGGATCAAGGTCACCGTCGACGATCCCCAGGGATCCAGCCAGGACGAGATCGACGCCATCAAGAAGAGCGGGAAGAGCGCCGACGCCCCCGACGTCATCGATGTGGGGGACACGTTCGCCCGGGCAGCGGTCCGGCAGAGCCTGCTCGCGCCGTACAGGGTCGCCGCGTACGACTCCGTCCCGGACAACCAGAAGGACAGCGAGGCCCGCTGGTACAACAACTACGGCGGCTACATCTCCATCGGCTGCGACGCCAGCCGTGTCGAACCCTGCCCCCGGACCTTCGCCGATCTGCTGGAACCCCGGTACAAGGGGAAGGTCTCGCTCGACGGCGACCCCACGCGTTCCAACGCCGCCTTCGCCGGCGTCTACGCGGCCGCCCTCGCGAACGGGGGGACGTTCGACGACATCCGCCCCGGCCTCGAGTTCTTCGCCGAGCTGAACGACCGCGGCAACTTCAACCCCGTCGAGTCGACCTCGGCCGCGGTGGAGGCCGGCAGGACCCCCATCAGCATCGACTGGGACTACGTCAACCTCGACTACGCGGACCGGTTCCGCGGCAGGGGCGTGGACTGGCGGGTCGCGATCCCCTTCGACGGCAGCTTCGCCCAGTACTACGCCCTGGCCGTCAACAAGAACGCCCCGAACCCGGCGGCGGCCCGCTTGTGGCAGGAGTATCTCTTCAGCGCGACGGGCCAGAACCTCCGGCTCAAGGGCTACGCCCGCCCGGTGCTGATGGAGACGATGCGCGAGGACGGCACCCTCGACGAGGACGCCGCGGCGAAACTGCCGACGGTCGAGGGTGAGCCCCAGTTCCCCACGGACGCGCAACTGGAGAAGGCGAGGGTGGCGGTCGACCGGGGCTGGGCGAAGGCCGTCGGCGGCTGAACCCACCACGTGAGGGATCACGGGTCCGCTCGCCGGGCCGGGGTGAGGTCAGGCGTGCCGTGAGGGGCGCCTGACGGGCGGAAGCACACGTCAGGCCCCCTTCTCGGTTTCTTGCTCCTGATGTCTAGAAGAAGCCGAGCTTCTTCGGCGAGTACGACACCAGCAGGTTCTTCGTCTGCTGGTAGTGGTCCAGCATCATCTTGTGCGTCTCGCGGCCGATGCCCGACTGCTTGTAGCCGCCGAACGCGGCATGGGCCGGGTAGGCGTGGTAGCAGTTCGTCCACACCCGGCCCGCCTGGATCGCCCGGCCCGCCCGGTACGCCGTGCCGCCGTCCCTCGTCCAGACACCGGCGCCCAGGCCGTACAGCGTGTCGTTCGCCGTCGCGATCGCGTCGTCGAAGTCCGTGAAGGAAGTGACCGCGACGACCGGGCCGAAGATCTCCTCCTGGAAGATCCGCATCCTGTTGTCACCCTCGAAGATCGTGGGCTGGACGTAGTAGCCGCCCGCCAGCTCGCCGCCGTACTCGATGCGCTGACCTCCCGTCAGCACCTTGGCACCCTCCTGCCGGCCGATGTCGAGGTACGAAAGGATCTTCTGCAGCTGGTCGTTGGAGGCCTGCGCGCCGATCATCGTGTCCGTGTCGAGCGGATGGCCGGGCACGATCTTCTCCGTGCGGACCACCGCGGCCTCCAGGAACTCCCCGTAGCGTCCGCGCTGGATCAGCGCACGCGAGGGACACGTGCAGACCTCGCCCTGGTTGAGGGCGAACATGGTGAAGCCCTCCAGCGCCTTGTCGCGGAAGTCGTCGTCCGCCGCCCACACGTCGTCGAAGAAGATGTTGGGCGACTTGCCGCCCAGTTCCAGGGTGACCGGCTTGATGTTCTCGGAGGCGTACTGCATGATCAGCCGCCCGGTCGTGGTCTCGCCGGTGAACGCGATCTTGGCGACCCGGGGGCTCGACGCCAGCGGCTTGCCCGCCTCGACGCCGAAGCCGTTGACGACGTTGAGGACACCCGGCGGCAGCAGGTCGGCGACCAGGCTCAGCCACACGTGGATGGACGCGGGGGTCTGCTCGGCCGGCTTCAGCACGACCGCGTTGCCCGCGGCCAGCGCGGGTGCCAGTTTCCATGCGGCCATCAGGATGGGGAAGTTCCACGGGATGATCTGCGCGACCACACCCAGCGGCTCGTGGAAGTGGTATGCCACCGTGTCGTCGTCGATCTCGCTCAGCGCGCCCTCCTGGGCGCGCAGCGTTCCGGCGAAGTAGCGGAAGTGGTCGACCGCCAGCGGGATGTCGGCGGCCAGCGTCTCGCGCACCGGCTTGCCGTTGTCCCACGTCTCGGCGACCGCGAGCTGTTCGAGGTTCGCCTCCATCCGGTCGGCGATCCTCAGCAGGACGCCCGCGCGTTCGGCCGCCGAGGTGCGGCCCCACGCCGGCGCCGCCGCGTGAGCGGCGTCCAGGGCGCGCTCGACGTCCTCGGCCGTGCCGCGGGCGATCTCGGTGAACGGTCGGCCGTCGACCGGACTCGGGTTCTCGAAGTACTGGCCGCGCGCCGGTTCGACGTACTCGCCGCCGATCCAGTGGTCGTAGCGCGACGCGTAGGAGACGACGGAGCCTTCGGCGTTCGGCTTCGCGTATCGGGTCATGTCCAGTGCCTCCCGGTGGGGACGCCGCCCGCCGTTGGGCGGCGCTTGCGCAGAGGCTAGGAAGCGGAACGTTGCAACCGCGTTGCGCGGTGTCGCCTCCGCGGCCGGCGTCCCCGCCGCAGGGCCGTCACCCGCGCTGCCAGGCGTCCAGCTCCGCCACGCGCGCCAGCGCCGCCGCCCGCCGGCCGGGCGGCAGCACGGATGCCAGCGCCCGCCAGGCGGGCAGGTCGTCCTCGCCCCAGGTGCTGTACGCCCAGTCCGCCAGCAGCGCCGGATCACCGCGCGCGATCAGCGCCGCACGGAGCTGCTTCTCCAGGCGGGCGCGCAGCCGGACCACCGCGGGCGCGTGCGACGTCGGCAGCAGCGGGCCCGCGTACGCCCCCACGGCATCGGTCACGGCACCGGAAGCCAGCCGCCGCGTCACCGTGTCGAAGTCGGCGTCGACCGGGGCCGCGAGCCGGTAGGGGCGCGAGCGCAGCAGGCCAGGGCCGAGCAGATGCCGCAGCCGGGACAGTTCCGCGCGCAGGGTCACGGGGGTGACCGTCTCGTCCTCGTACAGCTCGACCAGCAGTTCGTCGCCGCCGATGCCGTCGGGGCGGCCGGCCAGGACGACGAGGATCTCGCTGTGCCGTCGGCTGAGCCGCAGTCCGCGCCCCTCGACGGTCAGCAGCGCCTCGTCCCGCCCGAGCGCCGTCAGCCGCAGCGCCTCGGCCGTGGGCGGCGGTGCGAGCAGGGCCAGCTGCGACTCGGCGGCCCGCGCCACGGCACCGACGAAGGCGAGACTGTGCGGATGGGCCAGCTGGTCCCCGCCGGTGATGTCCACCGCGCCGAGTACGCGGCCCGTGGCCGGGTCGTGGATCGGGGCGGCGGCACACGTCCACGACTGGACGGGCCTGCGGAAGTGCTCGGCGGCGAACACCTGCACCGGCCGCCCCACGGTGATCGCCGTACCGGGCGCGTTCGTGCCCGCGACCGCCTCGGCCCAGCGGGCGCCGGGCACGAAGTTCATCCGGCTCGCCCTCCGGCGCGTCGCCGGGGGCCCCTCCACCCACAGCAGCCGGCCGTGCGCGTCGCAGACGGCCACCAGGTGCCGTCCGTCCGCCGCGTACGCACCGGTGAGTTCACGGATCACCGGCATCACCCGGGCCAGCGCGTGACTGTCCCGGTACGCGCCCAGATCCTCCCCGTCGAGGTCCACACCCGCCATGCCCTCGGGGCTCACCCGGGCGCGTGCCGAGCGCCGCCAGGAGTCCGCCACCTCGGGCCGCACCGGCAACTCGACACGGCCCGCCGTCACATAGGCGTCGTACGCACGGCGCAGCGCCGCGCTGCGTTCGGCCGGATCTGTGCCGGGTTCCAGGGCCACCCACGGATCGCTCACATCGCCCTCCCGCGCCCATCGTCGCCCGGCCGGCGGGGCCCGACAAGGACCGTGCGCCGGTCATACGGCTCGACGTGCCGGGTCGTGGCTCAGGCGAAGCCGACGAGCCGGACGCAGCGGATCCAGTCCCGGTACGGGCCCGGACCGGTGTGCGTGGCGCCGGGCGGGTGGGCTCCTCGTCGCCCGCGAGCGGCGAGGAGCCCACGGCCCCGGTGGAACTGTGGTGGAGTCGGGAAGGCGTCATGACGAACCTGTGAAATCCGCGCGCGACTCTGGTGCTCACGCGAGCGCACTCCGCGCTCTTCGATCGGGGGAAACCGCACATGAGCAACGTCCTGAGAGCCACCGTCGCTCTCGCCGCCCTGTCCGCCCTGACCCTGACGGCTTGCGGCCCCTCGGAGGACGGCGCGGCAGGCGCGCCCACCGGTCCCTCGGCGTCCGCGCCCACGGGGCCCGCCGCGACGCCGACCAAGGCCCCGGACGCCACGGAGCCCTCCGCTCCGGCGAAGCCCGAGGCGCCCAGCGCAAAGCCCTCCTCGAAGAAGCCCTCCGACAAGCCCCCGGGCTCCGGCGACAAGGGCTCCACGGACCCGGACTTCGACGTCTTCCCGTGCAGCACCTTCGACGTCACGTTCACCGCGAGCCCGGCCGAGCCGACGACCAGCAGCTACTTGCTGAAGATCACCAACAGGAGCTCCAAGCCCTGCAAGGCCCTCGGCCACCCCGTCGTGACCTTCGGCAGTCTCGACGGCGCGGCCGTCGAACGCGGAACGGCCCCCGCCATCGAGGACGCCATCCGGCTCGCTCCCGGCGAGTCCGCGTACGCCGGGCTCATGGGCGGGCTGAACGACGGTACGGGCAGGACCGTCAACTCCATCGCCATGACCATGAACACCGAGTCGGACCTCGAGCAGATCCCGCTCAAGGCCTCGACCCCCGGCCTGTACGTCTCTGCGGACAAGAACTCCGTGAGCGCCTGGGCCGCCAACGCCGAGGACGCCCTCAGCTGACGGACTGCCGGCCGACGGACGCGTACCGGTCGTGCCCGACCGGTACGCGGTCGCTCAGCGAGCCTCGCACCCCCCTCCCGTCCTCACAGTCCGCCGGGCAGGAGCGGGGCCGGAGATTCCCCAGGCAGGTCGCTGCCTCCGCCCGGCCAGGATGCGGCCCGGCGGCCGCCTCTCGGATACTGGCCTCATGCCGCCGCAGCAGTCGTTCGCCGGCGCGGAGCCCGCCCCCGAGCCGATCACCGCCGACCCGCCCCACGTGACCGACCGTCCCCTGCTCACGCAGTCGTGGCTGGACCTGGCCTTCCTGCACTGGGCCGTCGACCCCGTGGGCATCGCCCCGCTGCTGCCGGCCGGCACCCGGCCGGACACGCTGGACGGCGTCACGTTCGTCGGACTCGTCGCCTTCCGGATGCACCGCGTCGGCTGGTTCCGACTCCCCGCCATCCCGTACCTCGGCTCCTTCCCCGAGACCAACGTCCGCCTGTACTCGGTCGACGCCCACGGCCGCCGCGGCGTCGTCTTCCGCTCCCTCGACGCCTCCCGGCTCGTCCCCGTCGCCGTCGGCCGCGCGGGGTTCCGGCTGCCGTACGTCTGGTCCCGGATGGCGGTCCGGCAGGAAGGCCGCACCGTCACGTACACGAGCCGCCGCCGCTGGCCGGGCCCGCGCGGGGCGCACAGCGACCTCGCGATACGGATCGGCGACGCCGTCCGGGAGCCGACCGGCGTCGAGCACTTCCTGACCGCCCGCTGGGGCATGCACGCCGCCTTCTTCGGCCGCTGTCTGTACCTCCCGAACACCCACCCCCGCTGGCCCCTTCACCGAGCCGAACTGCTCCACTGCGATGAATCCCTGATCACCGCGGCCGGCCTCGACGCCCCCGCCGCGCCGCCGGTCAGCGTGCTGTACTCGCCGGGCGTCCCCGTCCGGTTCGGCCGGCCGCCCACGAGGCGGGCGAAGGGGTACGACGGCCCTGGAGCGGCCGCTCCGCCGGTTCCTGCCGGAACCGTGCGATCTGTCAAGGACCGGGGACGGCCGGTGCGTCAGTCCTCCGCGGCGCGATCGCCCAGTGCCAGCGCCAGCGCCGACGCCGGATCCGCGGACGCGGGGCCCGCAGGCGCCCACACCGTACGCTCACGGCGGTAGGGCCACCAGCGGCCGTCCGGGCCCAGGCGCAGCTGCACCTGCGCGCCGACCACCGTCCACCGTCCCACGCCGGCCGGCCGCAGCCGCGGGCGCCCCGACTCGTCCCCCTCCGGCCACGCCGCGTCGAGAGCGGCCGCGCCCCGTGCCGCCGTCGCCGCGTCGGGCGTGACCTCGTCCTCCAGGACGGCGAGCGAGGCGGCCCCGCCGTACCGCCACGCCCGTACGGCGAGGTCGAGCTCCGCACGACTGCGTCCGGTGCCCGCCGCGATCCGCCCCTCGACGACCGGCCCCGGGGACGACGCCGCCATGCGCACCGCGTCCTGATGGGCGGTCAGTGCCGGTGGTGGCGGAGCCTCCTCGTGCCCCGGGGCGAGCGCCGCCGCCAGCAGCGATCGGGCGCGCGCCGCCGCGTCCGCCGCGAGGAACTCCAGGGCGTCCGGGTCGATCCCGGGTGCCGGCTGTGTCTGCGTGTCCAGGGCCGGCGGGGGTCCCGCCTCGTCGGGCAGGGGCGGGGGAGGGGGCAGCGGAGGCAGGATGTCCCGTGCCGCGAACGCCTCGTCGGCCCGTACGCCCGTGACCTCCGCACGCTCGTCCCGCGGCGGCGACTTCGGCGACGGCGTGCCCGCGCGCGCCACGCTGCGTGCCTGGAGCTCGTCCAGCAGCCTCCGCTCCGCGCGGCCACGCATCAGCAGCAGCACGAACGGGTCCTGGTCCAGCAGTCGCGCGACCTGGTAGCACAGCGCGGCCGTGTGGGGGCAGTGGTCCCAGGCGTCGCAGGTGCACTCGGGCTCCAGGTCACCGATGCCGGGGAGGAGTTCCACGCCTGCCGCCGCGGCGTCCTCCACCAGGTGCGGCGGCATCTCCCGGTCGAGCAGGGCCGCGATGTGTCCGGCCCGGTCCACCGCCGTGCCGAGGAACCGGTCCCACTCCGCCTCGTCCAGCTCGCGCAGCAGCACGTCGCTGCGGTGCGCCGTGCCGTCCCGGTCGCGGACGACGGCGGTGATCCGTCCGGGACGCACCGACACCGCGCCGACGGCGCCCTCGCGCGCGTGCCGGCGTCCCTTCTTCAGCTGCCGGCCGTCCAGCGCCGTGTCCTCCAGCGCCTTGAGCCACGCCTGCCCCCACCAGGTCTGTGCGAAGCCCTGGCCCCGCGCGGGAGGCAGCGCGTCGAACGTCCGCTCCACGTCAGGTGTTCCGCTCATCGTCCGTTCCCCCGCAGTTCCACCAGTTCAGCCAGTTCGGCGTCGGTCAGCTCCGTCAGCGCCGCCTCGCCGGAGCCGAGCACCGCGTCCGCCAGCTCCTTCTTCCGGTCCAGCATCTGCGCGATACGGTCCTCGATGGTGCCCTCGGCGATGAGCCGGTGCACCTGCACGGGCCGGTCCTGGCCGATGCGGTACGCGCGGTCGGTGGCCTGTGCCTCGACTGCCGGGTTCCACCAGCGGTCGAAGTGCACGACGTGCTCCGCCCTCGTGAGGTTGAGCCCCGTGCCCGCCGCCTTCAACGACAGCAGGAACACGGGCACTTCGCCGTTCTGGAAGCGCTGGACCATGGCCTCGCGCTCTGCGACGGGCGTACCGCCGTGGAGGAACTGGGCCGGTACGCCCCGGGTCGCCAGATGCTCCTCCAGAAGCCGTGCCATCCGCACGTACTGGGTGAACACGAGCACGCTCGCTTCCTCGGCCAGGATCGTGTCCAGCAACTCGTCCAGCAGTTCCAGCTTTCCGGAGCGGTCCGCGATCCTCGGCCGTTCCTCCTTGAGGTACTGCGCGGGGTGGTTGCAGATCTGCTTGAGCCCGGTGAGCAGCTTGACCACGAGACCGCGCCGCTCCATGCCGCCGGCCTCCGAGATCGCCGCGAGGGTCTCGCGCACCACCGCCTCGTACAGTCCGGCCTGTTCCGGGGTGAGGGACACCGCCCGGTCGGTCTCGGTCTTGGGCGGCAGTTCGGGGGCGATGCCCGGATCCGACTTGCGCCTGCGCAGCAGGAACGGCCGCACGAGCGCCGAGAGCCGGGCGGCGGCCGCGGAGTCGCCGCCCTCCACCGCCTGGGCGTAGCGGGTCCGGAACGTACCGAGCCGGCCGAGCAGGCCGGGCGTGGTCCAGTCCAGGATGGCCCAGAGCTCGGAGAGGTTGTTCTCGACGGGTGTGCCGCTGAGCGCGACCCGTGCCTTGGCGCCGATGGTGCGCAGCTGCCGGGCGGTCGCCGAGTACGGGTTCTTCACGTGCTGCGCCTCGTCGGCGACGACCATGCCCCACGGCACCTCGGCGAGCCGTGCCGCGTCCAGCCGCATCGTGCCGTACGTGGTGAGGACGACCTCGCCCTCGCCCAGGGCGTCGAGCGAGCGGTGGGGTCCGTGGAACCGGCGCACCGGCGTGCCGCGTGCGAAACGCTCGATCTCCCGCTGCCAGTTGCCCATCAGGGAGGTGGGGCAGACCACGAGGGCGGGTCCGGCGGCCGAGGGGTCCGTCTGCCGGTGCAGGTGGAGCGCGATGAGGGTGATGGTCTTGCCGAGACCCATGTCGTCGGCGAGACAGGCTCCGAGGCCCACCGAGGTCATCCGGTGGAGCCAGTTGAGGCCCCGCAGCTGGTAGTCGCGCAGGGTCGCGGCCAGCGCCGCGGGCTGGGCAACCTCCTGCGGCCCGCCCTCGGGGTCGGTGAGCCGTTCGCGCAGCCGTTCCAGGGGGCCGGCCGCCGTCACCTCGACGCGCCGGCCGTCGACCTCCGCGGAACCGGTGAGCACGGCGCTGAGCGCGTCGATCGGTGCCAGCTTGTGGTCCCTGCTCTCCTGGGCCCGCCGCGCCTCCTGCGGGTCGACGAGTACCCATGCGTCGCGCAGCCGCACCACAGGCCGGCCCGACTCGGCCAGGCGGTCCAGCTCGGACCGGGTGAGCGGCGTGTCCCCCAGCGCGAAGCGCCAGTTGAAGGCGAGCAGGGCGTCGGCCGACAGGAAGGACGGCAGGCCGGAGGACTCCCGTGCCGCCGGGTCCGCGCCCGCGCCGTCCGCCGATTCGCCGTCGACCGGGCCGACGACCGCGCGGGCGGTGAGACGCCGGGCCAGTTGCCGGGGCCAGTGCACCTGGAGGCCGGTCGCCGCGAGGGCGCGGGTGGCGTCGCCGAGCAGTTCGGTGATCTCCTCGTCGGCGAGTTCGATCGCGTCCGGGACGGCGGCGTGCAGCAGGGGCGCCAGCGGAGGCCAGGCGCGCGCGGCACGGCGCAGGGCGAGCAGGGCGTCCAGCCGGGCGCGGGGTCCGAAGGCGGCGGCCGATGCGCCCGTGCCGGCCCAGACGTCCGCCGCGTCGGCGACCAGCGCGGGATCGCGCACGCTGTGCATCTGCACCACGGCCCGGAACGACGGGCCGGTGCCGTCCTCCCCGTCCGCCGTGTCCAGGCCCGGGACTTCGATACGCAGGGACAGTCGCACGCCCCCGTCGTGCCCGGCGGCGATGTCGGCGGCCCACTCCCGCTGGTCGGGAAGCCGCAGTGGTCCCTGGGCAGCGAACGCCGGGCCGCCTGCCGCGAGTGGTGCCGCGGGGCTGCGCGGGAGTGAGTCGGCCACGGCGTCGACGAACTCCCGCAGCAGCCGCTCCGGTTCGGGCAGCATCAGCGGGTCGGCTGCCAGGTCGAGGGGCACCGCGTGTGCGGCGGGAGGCATGGACGCCGCGAGCGTTCGCAACCGGTCCAGGTCCTCGGGTGTGAGCGGCCCCATGCGCCAGGCGTCGTTGTCGGTGGCGCTCAGCCCGGGCAACAGCAGTCCGCGTGCGCCGAGTTGCAGCGCGAACACCGCGGCTGCGCCCCAGAACGCGGCCGCGTCGGTGGCGCCGGGCAGCGCGCGTGCCCGGGTCAGGACGGGCAGCGCGTCGGCGACGGACATCACCAGTGCCGGTACGTCGGCGGTGTGCACGGCATCCGTGACGACCGTGACCGTGCCGCGCCGGGCGGCACGGCACGCGAAGGCCGGCGCGTCGTCACCCTCCGGGAGCAGGAAGGCGATGCGTCCGGCCCTGGCCGGATCACCCGGCAGGAACAGCGCGGGGCAGTGGGCGAGGGCGGAGGCGGCGGATACGGAGAGCGTGGGTTCGGCGGGCGGAGACGGCGTTACCGTGGGAGCCATGGGCACAGGAAGACGCATTCCTCAAATTTGACTACTCGGGACCCGAAGTCGTTGAGGGTACCCCACCGGGAGCCGCCGACGGGCGTGATCAGGGTGTGGCGCCGGTCACGGGCAGGCAGGTGCCGCGACAGGGGGTGCGGTCGGCACCACCTCCGGGGGCGGGCACGCCCCCGAACGGTCCGGGTGGTGCCGTCATGGCTCGCCCGGTACCGCGGTCCCTACGTTGGGTGCACGTCGCGGGGTGCGTGCGACCGGCACGACAGCCCGACGCCTGTGCGCCACCAGCGGTCGACCGCCTCGGTTTCCCGCTCTCGCCACCGGCCTTCAGCCCTCAGCGCCCGCCCCTGCCATCAGTCCGCCAGCCACAGACCGGAGACCCCATGCCCCAGGCCACCGCCACGCTCACTGCACCCGCCGCCGCGCCACCCACCCCCGGCGAAGCCGCCGCGGCCACCGGCCCCGCCGCTGCGGGGAGCGAGTTCGCCCCGTTGCTGCGGACCGTCAAGGAGCAGGGACTCCTGGAGCGCCGGCCGGGCTGGTACGCCCGCGGCATCACCGTGAACCTGCTGGCCCTGTCGGCGGTGATCACCGGCATGGCGCTGACCGGCGGTTCCTGGTGGGTGCTGCTGCTCGCTCCGCTCCTCGCCCTGTTCTGCGCCCGCGCCGCCTTCTTCGGCCACGACGCCGGGCATGCGCAGATCACCGGCAACCGCCGCAGGAGCCGGCTCATCCAGCTCCTCCACGCCAATCTGCTGCTCGGCATGAGCCAGGAATGGTGGAACGACAAGCACAACCGGCACCACGCCCATCCCAACCACGTGGACAAGGACCCCGACGTCGCACCCGACGTCCTGGTCTTCACCACCGCGCACGTCGCGGGCCGCGAGGGCGTGCGCGGATGGCTCACCCGGCACCAGGCGTGGCTGTTCTTCCCCCTCACCACCCTCGAAGGCATCGCGCTCAAGGTGTACGGATTCCGGGCGGTCCTCTCCCGTACGCCCTCGGTCCGCCAGAGCCCGCGTGAACGGGCCGTCGAAGCGGCGCTGCTCCTCGCCCATGCCGCCGCGTACGCGACCCTCCTGCTGACCACCATGCCGCTCGGCCGGGCCCTCGTCTTCGGCCTGCTGCACCAGATGGTCCTCGGGCTCCACCTGGGCATGGCGTTCGCTCCGAACCACAAGGGCATGGAGATGCCCGACGCGGAGCACGGCAAGGACTGGGGCCACCTGCGCCGCCAGGTCCTCACCTCGCGCAACATCCGGGGCGGACCCGTCACCGACTGGCTCCTCGGGGGTCTCAACTACCAGATCGAGCACCATCTCTTCCCGAGCATGCCGCGGCCCCACCTCGCCCTCGCGCGGCCGCTGGTCCGTGCCCACTGCCGCGCCCTGACGGTCCCGTACGCGGAGACCGGGCGGATCGACTCGTACCGACAGGCCCTCGGGCATCTGCACGACGTGGGCGAACCGCTGCGCGCCGACGCGTGACGCACCGCGCGCCGAGCGCCCGGGGAACCGGAGGCCGGGCGCGGACGTTGTTCCCACAGGAGCGGCCAGGGCCGCGGAGGAGGCGACGGAGATGTCGACACGTACGAAGATCGTGCTCGGGGGAGCGGCCGTCGGCCTGCTCCTGATTCCGCTGCTCGGTTTCTGGCTGTCGCTGCTGGTGGTGCTCGGCGTGCCGGCCGTGGCGTATCTGATGCTCGACCCGAGCCAGCGCCGCAGGCTGCGCCGTGTGTCCCGGCGCGAGATCGGCCGCTGACCGGCGGACGAGGACCCCGAGGGGCGGGGCGGGCCGCATCCGTGCGGCCCGCTTCCGTGTGCGGATCGTCATGCTGCCCGGAGAGGTAGGGTCGTTGATGATCGTTTGACACGCGGGATCAGCGACAACGGAGGGGAGCTCGACGATGGGTGCGGCAGTCGCAGCGGTCAGCAGCAACGGGGAGTACTCGTTCACCAAGCCGAACCGCGACAGCATCACGCTGCTCGCGGGGCTCGGGGTGGAGGGCGACGTCCACGCGGGCGTCACCGTCAAGCACCGGTCGCGCGTCGCGCAGGACCCGACCCAGCCCAACCTCCGTCAGGTGCACCTCATCCACGAGGAGCTGTTCACCGAGGTGGCCCGGTCCGGCTTCGATGTGTCCCCCGGCGATCTCGGGGAGAACGTGACCACCACGGGGATCGACCTGCTGTCGCTCCCGGTCGGCACACTGCTCCGACTCGGCCCGGAAGCGGTCGTCGAGGTGACCGGCCTGCGCAATCCCTGTCTGCAGATCGACGCCTTCCAGGACGGCCTGCTCAAGCAGGTCGTCGGCCGCGACGGGTCGGGGGCCGTCGTGCGCAAGGCCGGGATCATGGGCGTGGTCAGGACCGGCGGCGTGGTGCGGCCGGGCGACCCGATCGACGTCGAGCTCCCCGAGGGCCCGCACCGTCCGCTCGAACGGGTCTGAGGCCGCCGCGGTCCGCTCGAACGGGTCTGAGGCCGCCGCGACCGGCACGGGGCCGGGCTTGGCCCGGTCCCGGATCCACCGCGCGCCTCGCAGGCCGGGCGGTGGCCGGCGGTCACGCGGGGTGGACGGCGACCTTCTCCAACCCCGCGAGCAGCCCCGGCAGTTCGCGGCCGCGTCCCACCGGGATCACTTCGCCGGGCTCCTCGTCGAGCAGGACGAACGCGATGTCGTCGGTCCTCGCGACCATCGACCAGCCGGGACCGTCGGCGCGGATCGTCCGCGCCCCGCCGGGAGCGAACGACGACCGGACCCGTCCGGGCGGCGGAACCGACTCGGTGTAGGCGCGGGCCTCGCCGAGCGCACGGCGTACGCCCTCGCTCAGCCCGCCCGAGGCCGTCCCGGCGCCCGCCTCCACGGCGGCGGACGGCCCTGGCGGCCCGGCGGAATCGGCGGCGTCCGGTCCGTCGAGGCCGGTCCGCTCGCGCCACTGTGCCCACTGCAAGGCGATCTCGTCCGCGCCCAGCCTGCGCTGGGCGGGACCCCAGCGCCGCGTGTCCGGCGGCGTCAGCGGCGGCCGGTCGCCCTCCTCGGGGGCGGGGTCGTGCGGCGCGGGCAGGTTGGGCGCGGCCACGGCCACGGCCAGGGGCCAGCCCGGCAGCGCGGCCACCATCGAACGCTCGTCGGGCGACAGGTCGTACTCCATGCCGCAGTCCCAGGAGGCGATGGCCACGGCGACGAGGGACACGTCGTCGACCACCACCGTCCAGCGGGCGCCGTCCGCGTCCTGCCCGAGGACCAGCCCGTACCCCTCGGCGTACGGTTCGAGGCCGAGGGCCTCGCAGGCAGCGGGATAGTCGTCGCCGAGCACGCTGGGGAACTGCGCGGGTGTGAGCAGTACCGCGGTCAGCACATACAGCGCGTCGTCGTCGACGGCCTCTTCCGCCCCGGCCACGGCAACCTCCCCGTCCGATCGTTCGTCGGCGCACCTTAACCAGTGGGTAACCCGTGCGTCGAGGGCCGGCGGAACTAAATCGGCCGGGACGGTTCCGCTCCGGGCAGCCCGAGCAGGCCTCGTGCGACGGCTTCCACGGGTTCGTTCCGCTCACGGGCGAGGGCGATGACCGCGCGGCAGGCGAGCTCGTTGATGCCGAAGACGAGCGCGTCGGGCGCGACCCAGCCCGCCGCCTCGTCGATCCGGTCCCAGTCGTCCTCGACGCTCGCCGCCACATAGGTCGCGGCGGCCTCGAAGACGTTGTGCTGAGGAGGGCGCGCGTGGCCGGACGGCGGGGCCGGGCGCGCGGAACGGGCGAGGAACCACTTGCGGAACCGGGCGAACACTCGGACCACCTTCCCCTGGGAGAGGGAGCGGCGGATGCCGCCGACTCCTCAAGTGTTCCACTCTCGCACGCGGTTCGAACGGGATGGAGCGTGTGTCCGAACGGGGTGGTGCCGCCGAGCCGCTCCCGGTGCCCTCAGGTCGCGGCCTCACGCACCGCCAGAGCCAGGAAGCGGTCGTCCCGGTCCGTGTACGAGGTCAGCCGCCAGCCCGAACCGGCGAGAATCGGACGGAGGTTGGGCTCCGCCCGCAGGTCGTCGTCGGTGACGGCGCGGCCGTGGCGGGCGGCGAGCGCGGCGCGTCCGATGGGGTGGAAGAGGGCGAGCGCGCCACCCGGCCTCACGACCCGGCCGAGCTCGCGCAGGTTCTCCGCCGGCTCCGGCAGGTGGGAGATCAGCCCCGCTCCGAACACGGCGTCCAGTGATCCGGAGCGCAGCGGAAGGCGCGCCACGTCGGCGAGCACCAGCAGTCCGCTGCGCCCGCGTCCCGCCCGGTCCGCCTCGTGCAGCATCTCGGGCGTCAGATCGATGCCGATGACGCTGCCGCGCGGGCCGACGGCGGCGCGCAGCGGTTCCAGCGCGCGTCCGGTGCCGCAGCCGGCGTCGAGCACCCGGTCGCCGGGGCGCAGGCCGAGGTCCGCGACGGCGGTGGCGTACGCGGGTCCGTCGTCGGGGAAACGGCTGTCCCAGCCCGCGGCACGCGCGCCGAAGAACTCCTGAACCTTTGTGTGGTCGTCGGCCATGCGTCCATGATCTGCCACCAAGGGGCGACACGTCACCCGGCCGTTCTGCGCACATGTTCGGACGGTGCACGATCGTTCAGGAACATCTGTCCGTCATATTCCATCAGCTTGCGAAGTGCGCCCGGCGCACGTCCCCCGAAGGGCTAGCGTCCCTGGGCCATGGGACACCTGGACCACGCCGCCTTCGGCGTGCTGACCCCCGCGCTGTCGTACCTGATGGCCGTCATCGGTGCCGCCCTCGGGCTGCGCTGTACCGTGCGTGCCCTCGGCACGACCGGCCGTTCCCGCCGGAACTGGCTGATCACCGCCGCGTCCGCCATCGGCACCGGTATCTGGACGATGCACTTCGTCGCCATGCTCGGCTTCGCCGTCCGCGGCACCGACATCCGCTACGACGTGCCGCTGACCGTGCTCAGCCTGCTGGTCGCCGTGCTCGTCGTCGGCGCCGGCGTCTTCTGCGTCGGCTACGGCCGCGACCGGCTACGGGCCCTGCTCGTCGGCGGCCTGTCCACCGGTCTCGGCGTGGCGAGCATGCACTACCTGGGGATGGCCGCCCTGCGGCTGCACGGGAGCGTGCGCTACGACCCGCTGCTGGTCGCCCTGTCCGTCGCCATCGCCGTGGTCGCCGCCACGGCGGCCCTGTGGGCGGCCCTCAACATCAAGTCGCCCCTCGCCGTGGCGGTCGCCTCGCTCGTCATGGGCGCCGCCGTCAGCAGCATGCACTACACCGGAATGCTCGCCGTCTCCGTGGAGGTGACGCCCGCCGCCGGACGGCTGCCCGGCTCCGGAGCGATGCAGTTCATCTTCCCGCTCGCCGTGGGGCTCGGTTCCTACCTCTTCGTCACCTCGGCCTTCGTGGCGCTCACCCCGACCGCGGGCGAACGCGCCGCCTACGCCGCGGCCGGCCGGTACGAGGAATCCGACGAAGGCCGGCGGATCCCGGCCACGGGGACCGCACCGCACAGCACCGCACCTTCCGCGGCCGCCGAACCCGACACCGCACCCCCCGCCGCCCCGAGCACCACGGCGACCGCCTGACCGGCCGACGGCACAGCCGCCGGTCCCGCATCCGGAACGAGGAGGACATGCGCACACCCCGCAGGAGCCCGGGCGACGAGACCCGGCCCCCGACCCCGCCGCCCATCGGGCCGACGGCCCGCCGACGGCGCGCACACGCCGGGGCGCCCGCGGTCGAACACACCGGGCAACGGTCCGGGCCGCCGCGGCCTCCCGCCCGTCCCGCAGGCCGAAGACGCCTCCTGCCGCGGCCCCGTACCGTACGGGCGAAGGTCATCTCGTTGCTGATGGTGCCCGTGCTGTCCCTCCTGGCCCTCTGGGGCTTCGCGACCGTGACGACCGCTCAGGACGTGGCGCGCCTGCGCCAGTCGCAGCACATGCACGAGCAGATCGGTGAACCGGTCGCCGCCCTCGTCGCCGCCGTGCAGGCCGAGCGCCGCGCCGCACTCCACCGTGTCGCCGCCCCCTCCGCCGACCGCGACGCCGCACTCCGGTCGGCGTCCCGGCACACCGACAACACCGCGCGCCGGCTGCGCCTCGACGACGGGAACACGGTCGCCGTGGGCGGCGAGACGCCGGGCGAAGTGGCCGCCCGCCTCGACACGTTCGTCACACTCGCGGAGAAGCTGGGACCGGCGCGCAGGGCCGCCGAGGGCAGCAACGCCTGGAACACCGTGTACGAGACCTACAACGACGTCGTCACCGCGGGCCTCGCCGTCGGCGGTGCTCTCGCCGGCGTCCAGGACAGCGGACGCGCGTCCGACGCCCGCGTCCTGCTCGAACTCGACCGGGCCGGCGAGATGCTCGCCCGCGAGGACGTTCTCGTGACCTCGGCCCGGCTCACCGGCGGCTTCGACGCACAGCGGCTGCGCCTGTTCATCGGGGCGGCGGCGGCCCGCACGGCACTCACGGACGGTGCGGCCGCCGACCTGCGGGGCCCCGCGCGCGCGGCCTGGCACGCGCTCTCCGGCCGGCCGGCCTACCGGCAACTGGCCGACGCGGAGCAGCGGGTGGCCGCGGCACGTCCCGGCCGTGCGGCGGCCACGGCCGTGTCCGTGGACGCCTGGGCGAACGCGCGCACCGCCGTCGGCGACGGGCTGCGCGGCATCGCGACCGACGCCCGCCGCAGCGCCACGAGCGACGCCGACCCCGTCGCGGCCGGGCTGCTGACACCGGCGGGGGCGGCCGTGCTCCTCGGCCTCGCCGCCGTCGCCGCGTCCCTCGCCATCTCCGTGCGCATCGGCCGAGCGCTCGTCGTTGAACTGGTCTCCCTGCGCAACACCGCACTGGAGATCGCCCGCCGCAAACTGCCGCAGGCCATGAGCCGGCTGCGCACCGGCGCGCAGATCGACATCCGGGCCGAGGTTCCGCCCGGCGCCGCGAGCGACGACGAGATCGGACAGGTCGGGGAGGCCCTCGCGACCGTGCACCGGGCGGCGCTCGGCGCCGCCGTCGAACGAGCCGAACTCGCCGGCGGCATCTCGGGGGTCTTCGTCAACCTCGCCCGCCGCAGCCAGACCCTCGTCCACCGCCAGCTGGCCCTGCTCGACGCCATGGAGCGCCGCGCCGACGACCCCGGCGAACTCGGCGACCTCTTCCGCCTCGACCACCTCACCACCCGGATGCGCCGCCATGCCGAGAGTCTGATCATCCTGTCCGGCGCCGCACCCGGCCGCGCGTGGAGCAGGCCCGTTTCGCTGACCAGCGTCGTGCGCGCGGCCGTCTCCGAGATCGAGGACTACGCGCGCGTGGAGGTCCGGCAACTGCCCGAGACGGCCGTCCTCGGCGCGGCCGTCGCCGACATCACCCACCTGCTCGCCGAACTCGTGGAGAACGCGGCCCAGTTCTCCCCTCCGCACACCAAGGTGCGCATCACCGGCGAACCCGTCGGCAACGGTTACGTGCTGGAGATCGAGGACCGGGGGCTGGGCATGGGGGCACAAGCCCTGGCCGAGGCCAACCGGAGACTGAAGGAGTCCGAGGCGCTGGACCTCTTCGACAGCGACCGCCTCGGCCTGTTCGTCGTCAGCCGCCTCGCCTCCCGTCACGGCATCAAGGCGCAGCTGCGCACCTCGCCCTACGGCGGCAGCACCGCGGTGGTGCTGCTGCCGACCGCGCTGCTTCAGGGGGCCCTGCCCGCGGGCGCGGAGGGCCGGACACCGGGTGCGGGCTCGCGCGCGGGGGGCCGGGAACAGGCGACCGCACGCGAGCAGTCGGCCGGCGCCCCGCCCGGTGAGCGGCGGACGCCCGGGCTCCCCGCCGACGGTCCGAGGGCGGGCGAGCAGTCGGCCGGCCGCTTCACCGAACAGCCGGGGCCCGTACCGCACCCCGTACGGTCCACGGCGGACGTCCCGGCCGGGCCCGGGGCACGGGCCGGGGCCCCCGGCCGGCCCTCGGCCGCGCCGCCGGCCGCCGTCCGTCCGCTGCGTCCGCGTGACGTCGCGACGCCGTCCACCGAGGGCGAACTTCCGCGCCGCGTACGCCAGTCGCACCTGGCGCCCCAGCTGCGTCAGGCGCCGCAGGCGGATCCGCCGCGTGCCGGCGGCCCGCCCGCCGACGGCGCTGCCGACCGCAGTCCCGACGTCGTGCGCGACCGGATGAACGCCTACCGCAACGGCTGGGCGAGGGGCGGCGGCGCGGCGCCCGGGTCTCCGCGCCCGGAGGCCACCGAACCGCCCCGGCCCTCGGGCCCCGAGCACCTGCGGGAGCGGGACCGCGCGTTCGTGCGGGCCCGGGACGCCGAGATCCTCCCGGCCCGAGACCTCCACCCCGGCCGTCAGGCCCATCCCGGCAGCGAAGGAGACCGAGCATGACCGAGCACGAGTCAGCCGTGGCCCCTCACCGATTCGGCGACCTCGACTGGCTGTTGGACGATCTCGTCCTGCGCGTGGCCGAGGTCCGGCACGCGCTGGTGCTGTCCAACGACGGGCTGCCCGTCGGCGCGTCCGAGGGACTGTGCCGCGAGGACGCGGAGCATCTGGCCGCCGTCGCCTCGGGGTTCCACAGCCTCGCCAAGGGCGCGGGACGCCACTTCCACGCCGGCGGGGTTCGGCAGACGATGGTCGAGATGGACGACGGCTTCCTGTTCGTGGCGGCCGCCGGGGACGGATCCTGTCTCGCCCTGCTCACCGCCGTCAGCGCGGACATCGGACTGATCGCCTACGAGATGGCCCGCCTCGTCAACCGTGTCGGCGAACACCTGCGCACACCGGCGCGCGTCAGCGCCCCATGAGCGGCGACGCCGAGCCCACCGGCAGCCGGTGGTACGACGCGGAGGCGGGACCGCTCGTGCGCCCGTACGCCATGACCGGCGGGAGGACCAGACCCGGGCCGAACCATGTCCGCTTCGACCTCATCGCCCTGGTCGTCGTGGACGACGCCGCGACCGGCTCGGAAGAGGAATCGCTCCTCGGCCCCGAGCACCGCACGCTGCTGGCGCTGTGCCGGTGCGAGAAGCAGTCCGTCGCGGAGCTCGCGGCCGAAGCCGACCTGCCCGTCGGTGTCGTGCGCGTGCTCCTCGGCGACCTCCTGGAGGCCGGGCACGTGAGGGTCAGCCGCCCCGTGCCGCCGGCACAGCTGCCCGACGAAAGGATCCTGCGTGAGGTCATCGAGGGCCTGCGTGCCCTGTGACGGCGGCGGCCGGTACGCGAACGGGCACGGCCGCTCAGCCGGAGCCGCCCCGCCCGTCCAGCCACTGCGCCCTGGTGACCGCGTACTCGACGTCTCCGAGCTCCGAGCCCTCGATGGCGTCCGGCCACTGATCGAAGAAGGTCCGCACGTAGCGGAGCCCCGCCTTCTCCATCACGCGCCGCGAGCGCTCGTTGACCGTCATCGTGTTGGCGGTCACCCGCAGCACCCCGAGCTCGGTGAAGCCGAGGCGGATCAGTGCCCGCGAGCCCTCGGTCGCCAGCCCACCGCCCCAGGCCCGCCGGCCGAGGCGGTAGCCGAGCTCGACCTCGTCGCAGCTGTCGGCGCGCAGCGGGCGGAACTCGAACCAGCCGAGGAAGGCACCCGAGGCCCGGTCCTGCGCCGCCCAGTACCCACGGCCCTCCACGCCCTCCGGGCCGTCCAGGCAGGCGTAGTGCCGCAGGAGAGCCGGCATCCTCTCGCGCAGCACCTCCTCGCGGGTCGTGGGCGCACCGCCGTTGATGTAGCGCATGACCTCGGGGTCGTTGTCGACGGCGAGCACGTCGTCCGCGTCGGACTCGCGGAAGGGCCGCAGCGTCAGACGGCAGGTCTCCAGAAAGGCGCGCATGCCGGGATCATCGTCGGCCGCCGCCGCGGCCGCCAGCGGAATACGCGCATCCCGCGCCCACCCGGTGCGCCCGCGCCGGCCGTCCCGCCCGACTCGTCGGCCACTTCCGTTCCCGGCCGGGATCGCGCCGCCCGCCCGTCCTCGTGCCACCTCACTCCATCCCTGCCCGTCCGTCCCGGGAGAACGACCGATGTCCGCCACCACCACTGACACCAACGCCGGGGAATCCGCCGACCTCGCGCTGAAGATCCTCGTCGCGGGCGGCTTCGGCGTCGGCAAGACCACGCTGGTCGGAGCGGTCAGCGAGATCCGGCCGCTGCGCACGGAGGAACAGCTCAGCGAGGCCGGGAGCAGCGTCGACGACACCGAGGGCGTCGCCCGCAAGACGACCACGACCGTCGCCATGGACTTCGGCCGCATCACGATCCGGTCGGGGCTCTCCCTCTACCTGTTCGGCACCCCGGGCCAGGACCGCTTCTGGTTCCTGTGGGACGAACTGTCCCAGGGCGCGCTCGGCGCGGTCGTCCTCGCCGACACCCGCAGGCTCACCGACTGCTTCCCGGCCGTCGACTACTTCGAGCACCGCCGCATCCCCTTCGTCGTCGCCGTGAACTGCTTCCCCGGGGCGCGGTCGTTCGGAGCCCACGAGGTCTCCCGCGCGCTCGATCTCGACCGGGGCACGCCGGTCGTCCTGTGCGACGCGCGAGACCGCGACTCCGGCAAGGAGGTCCTGGTCCGGGTCGTCGAGTACGCGGGCCGCGTGCACACCGCACGCATGCTGGACTCGATCGGATGACCGCCCGTGCGGCATCACGCGGCGGTCGCCGGCGAGGCACCTCGCAGCGGGCGCAGCCTTGCCGTGGGCGCACACGTGCGAAAGGCTTACGCACGAACGAGACCACGGGGCGTACGAGCGGGGAGGGGCCGGCCATGGCGTTGGACAAGGGACTCGACTGGCTGCTGGACGACCTGACGGAGCGGATCGACCACATAAGGCACGCACTCGTGCTCTCCAACGACGGCCTCGTCACCGGCGCGAGCACGGGCCTCGCCCGTGAGGACGCGGAGCACCTGGCGGCGGTCTCCTCCGGCCTGCACTCCCTCGCCCGCGGTTCCGGGCGTCATTTCCGGGCCGGCCAGCCGCGGCAGACCATGGTCGAGTTCGACGAGGCACTGCTGTTCGTGACAGCGGCGGGCGATGGCAGTTGCCTGTGCGTGCTCAGTGACGCCGAGGCCGACGTGGGCCAGGTCGCCTACGAGATGACGCTGATGGTCAACCGGGTCGGCGAGCACCTCGGTGTCGAGGCGCGTCAGCCGGGCAACCCCGTCTGACCTGCGCGGACAAGGTTTATCCACAGGCCCTGCGGGAGGTCGCGGCGGCGGGCTACGGTCATCACCGGGAGTATGCACGCTCTACGGGGGAGACCATCATGACCACACAGCACGCGCCGTCGTACGCGCCAGGGGACGCGACGCACGGGCCACGCTGCGGAGTTCGGCTTCCGGCGGTTCACGGCACGGCGGCACACGGCACGGCCCAGGCGGCGGCGCACGGCACGGCCCAGGCGGCGGCGCACGGCCTGGCGCTGAGCCGGGCGGCAGAGGAAATGGGCCTGAAAAGCGGTGAGTTGGCCCTCGCCGTCCAGCTGGGCAAGGTGCGCTCGACAGCGGATGCTAGCGGGGGGCCGCCCAGGATCGCCCGATCCGAGATCGACCGGCTCCGGGCGGCCGAGGGCTTCCCGGACACGCTGCGGGAGCGCGTCAGGACGGTCGGCACCAGCGAGGCCGCCGAGCTCCTCGCGATCAGCCGTCACCGCTTCACCGGCCTCGCCCGCACGGGCCACTTCGTCCCGGTGCGCTTGTGTCTCAACCGCTACCACGCCGTCGTCTGGCTGTATCTCGCCTGCGAGCTGCGCGACTTCGCCCACGACCACGCCGAGCTGCTCACCGGGCGGATGCCACCCGCTGTGCGAGCGGCGCTCGAGGCGGGCGAGGACCGCCGCCCGCGGAACTGGCGCGGCCGGAAGCTGGGACTCCTGCTGCGGTCCACCGCGGACCCCTGGGTGCGGGCGGCCGCCGTCGCCGCGATGCTCGACCCGGTGTCCCTCGCCGAGGTGGTCCCCGACCCCTACGAGCGGTCCCACCTGCGGGTGCTCCGGCCCGACCTGCTGCCCGGCGGCAGACCCCAGTCCCCGGCAGGCCGGGACCTGGTGGACCGCCTGCTGCGCGCGGACCACCCCGACGAGATCCTGTGGCACCGGGTGAGCCTGGCCGACGCAGTGCGCGAGGCACGTCGGGCCGGCCCCGCTCCGAGGCCCGGGCCGGCCGCAGGCCCGACGGCCGAGTCACCGGACGGGCCCAGCGGCGCCGTTGCGCCTGTGGGCCTGCCGCGCCCAGCCGGGCGCCGGGCGCGGCACGCGGCCCCCGGCCGCAAGACCCGCCGACCCTCGCCACTGCCACTGCCACTGCCACTGCCGCGACGCACCCCCGCACCCTCCTCGACCGCCTTCGCCGCCGCAATCGGCAGCCCCAGACGTGAGCGGGGCTCGCCCGGCGGGGGACGGGCGGCTCCCGGGCACCGCACGCGGCTCGCCGGGGACGACGGCAGGCGCATGAAGCTGGACTGTGGGCCCGCTTAAGAAAACCTCGATGGACGCGACGCTCCGAGCTGGGCAGATTGGAGCGCGTCCACTGAGCGGGGCCGTATTTTCGGTATCCGGCCAGTCCCCGTCCCCATGCCTGGAGCCGCCCTGATGAAGGCACTTGTCAAGCAGCACGCCGAGCCCGGGCTGTGGCTCATGGACGTGCCGGAGCCGGAGACCGGCCCCGGCGACGTGCTCATCAAGGTGCTGCGCACCGGCATCTGCGGCACGGACCTGCACATCAGGTCCTGGGACGGCTGGGCGCAGCAGGCCGTCACCACGCCGCGCATCCTCGGCCACGAGTTCGTGGGCGAGGTCGCGGCGGTCGGCGCCGACGTGACGGACATCGCCGTCGGCGACGTGGTCAGCGGTGAGGGCCACCTGGTGTGCGGCAAGTGCCGCAACTGCCTGGCGGGCCGGCGCCATCTGTGCCGGAGCACCATCGGTCTCGGCGTGGGCCGCGACGGCGCCTTCGCCGAGTACGTCGCGCTCCCCGCGTCCAACGTGTGGGTGCACCGCACAGCGGTGGACCTGGACGTCGCCGCCATCTTCGACCCGTTCGGCAACGCCGTGCACACGGCTCTGTCCTTCCCGCTCGTCGGCGAGGACGTACTGATCACGGGCGCGGGCCCGATCGGCATCATGGCCGCCGCCGTCGCCAAGCACGCGGGCGCGCGCAACGTGGTGATCACCGATGTCAGCGAGTCCCGCCTGGAGCTCGCCCGGAAGGTCGGCGCCACCCTCGCGGTGAACGTCTCCCAGACCGGCATCGCCGCCGCCCAGCGGCAGCTGGGCCTCAAGGAGGGCTTCGACATCGGCCTGGAGATGTCCGGCCGGCCCGAGGCCATGCGGGACATGGTCGACAACATGACGCACGGCGGCCGGATCGCGATGCTGGGGCTGCCCGCGCAGGAGTTCGCGGTCGACTGGTCGAAGATCGTCACCTCGATGATCACGATCAAGGGCATCTACGGCCGCGAGATGTTCGAGACCTGGTACGCCATGACGGTGCTTCTTGAGGGCGGCCTCGACCTGACCCCCGTGATCACCGGCAGTTACGGCTACCAGGACTTCGACGCGGCCTTCGACGAGGCCGCGACCGCCCGCAGCGGCAAGATCATCCTCGACTGGACCGTCTGAGTCCCGGTCTCGCACCGAGTAACCGCTTCAAGGAGAACCCTCATGTACGCGTCCGTCCGCGACGACCTCCGCGCCACCCTCGACGAGATCCGCGACGCCGGTCTCTACAAGCCCGAGCGGGTCATCGGCACCCCGCAGAGCGCGTCCGTCGCCGTCACGGCCGGCGGCGCCCCCGGCGACGTGCTCAACTTCTGCGCCAACAACTACCTCGGTCTCGCCGACCACCCCGAGGTCGTCGCCGCCGCGAAGGACGCGCTCGACCGCTGGGGATACGGCATGGCCTCGGTCCGCTTCATCTGCGGCACCCAGGAGATCCACAAGGAGCTCGAGCAGCGTCTGTCGGCGTTCCTCGGCCAGGAGGACACGATCCTCTACTCCTCCTGCTTCGACGCCAACGGCGGAGTCTTCGAGACCCTGCTCGGCCCCGAGGACGCCGTGATCTCCGACGCCCTCAACCACGCCTCCATCATCGACGGCATCCGGCTGTCCAAGGCCCGCCGCCACCGGTACGCCAACCGCGACCTGGCCGACCTCGAAAAGCAGCTCAAGGAGACGCAGGACGCCCGCCGTCGCCTCATCGTCACTGACGGCGTCTTCTCCATGGACGGCTACGTCGCGCCGCTCGCCGAGATCTGCGACCTCGCCGACCGCTACGACGCCATGGTCATGGTCGACGACTCGCACGCCGTCGGCTTCGTGGGCCCCGGCGGCCGCGGCACCCCCGAACTGCACGGCGTGATGGACCGCGTCGACATCGTCACCGGCACGCTCGGCAAGGCGCTCGGCGGCGCGTCCGGCGGCTACGTCGCCGCCCGCGCCGAGATCGTCGAGCTGCTGCGCCAGCGCTCCCGGCCCTACCTGTTCTCCAACTCCCTCGCCCCGGTGATCGCCGCCGCCTCCCTGAAGGTCCTCGACCTGCTGGAGTCGGCCGGCGACCTGCGCGAGAAGCTGGCGGCCAACACCAAGCTGTTCCGCACCAAGATGACCGAGGCCGGTTTCGAGATCCTGCCCGGCGACCACGCCATCGCGCCGGTCATGATCGGCGACGCCGCGGAGGCGGGCCGCATGGCCGAGCTGCTGCTGGAGCGCGGCGTGTACGTGATCGGCTTCTCGTACCCCGTGGTGCCGATGGGCCAGGCACGCATCCGTGTCCAGCTGTCCGCCGCGCACTCCACCCAGGACGTCGAGCGTGCCGTCGCCGCGTTCACCGACGCCCGCCGGGCGCTGAAGGGCTGACACCGGAGGGGGCGCCCGGGCTGGCAAAATGGCCAGGTGATCGACCCCCGACGGCTGCGCATCCTGCGGGCCGTGGCGGACCACCGTACGGTGACCGCCGCGGCCTCCGCGCTGTACCTCACCCCCTCCGCCGTCTCCCAGCAGCTCAACGCGCTGGAGCAGGAGACGGGCCACACCCTGCTGATCCGCAGCGGCAGGGGCGTGACCCTCACGGCCGCGGGCGAGATCCTCCTCGCCCACACCCACACCGTCCTCGCCCAGCTGGAGCGTGCCGAGGCGGAGCTCGCCGCGTACGCGGGCGGGGCGGCGGGCGAGGTGACCGTCGCCGCGTTCGCCACCGGCATCGCGGAGGTGGTGGCACCGGCCATAGGGCGCCTCGTGGCCGACCACCCCGGCATCCGGGTGCGCGTACGGGACGCCGAGGGCGACGAGAGTCTGCCGCTGGTCCTCGACGGCGAGGCGGATCTCGCGGTCGCCGTCGAGTACCGGGGCGCTCCCGGCGCGGACGACCGGCGGCTGGCCAGGGTCCCGCTGTACGCCGAGCCGTTCGACGCCGTGCTGCGCGCCGACCATCCGCTGGCGGGCGGCGACGAGGTCGAGCTGGCGGAATTCGGCGACAGCGACTGGATCGGCCCCTATCCCGGCAACCCGTGCCACGACATGGTGCTGCTCGCCTGCGAACTGGCCGGCTTCCAGCCCCGGCTCGTACACCTGTCGGACGACTTCCGTGCCGTCGTCGCCCTCGCCGGCGCGGGAGCCGGAGTCGCCCTCGTGCCGCGCTCGGCACTGCGCGGGATGGAGCTGAGCGACACCGTGGTCCGGCCCGTGTCGGGACCGGCCGCCACACGCCGTGTGTTCGCCGCGGTGCGCCGCGGCGCGGAGAGCCATCCGCTGATCCGCCCGGTCCTCGACGCCCTCGCGCTCACGGCCGAGGGCCTGTCCACCGGCTGACGTCCCGGGAGTTCACCCGCGGCCGCCCCGCCGCGCGAGGGCCCCGGGCCGGCGGGATACGGCGCCGCACCCCGCCGGTGACAGGTCCCGCCCCGTCGAGCCGTAACCGCCCTCAGCCGACGGCAGCGCCGAACCACGTGGGCAGCCGGCCGAGCAGATCCTGCTGGTCTTCACCGACCCACGCCACATGACCGTCCGGCCGCAGCAGCACCGCTGGAACGTCCAGTTCCTCGCTGACGTCGACCACGTGGTCCACCCGGTCCGACCAGCCCGCCACCGACAGCCCGCCGGTCTGGTCGAGCAGCAGCCCGCGGCCGCCGCGCATGAGCTCGTAGAGGCGACCCCGCTTCAGCGTCACGTCCCGCAGCCGCCGGCCGAGCAGTTCGTGGCCCTCGCCGAAGTCGTAGCGGACCGCGATCGCGGTGATCTTCTCGATCAGGTACCGGTTCACCTCCTCGAAGTCCATCAGCTCCTCGACCAGCCGGCGCACGGCCCGTGGGCCCGGCTCGGGGGACAGCAGCTCCATCTGTGCGCGGGTGTTGTCCAGCACGGCGGCGGCCACCGGGTGCCGTTCGGTGTGGTAGCTGTCCAGCAGTCCCTCAGGCGCCCAGCCGCCCACCTCGGCGGCCAGTTTCCAGCCGAGGTTGAAGGCGTCCTGGATTCCGAGGTTGAGCCCCTGCCCGCCGGTCGGCGGGTGGATGTGGGCAGCGTCGCCGGCCAGCAGCACCCGGCCGACGCGGTACCGCTCGGCGAGCCGGGTGGCGTCGCCGAAGCGGGACAGCCACCGCGGTGAGTGCACGCCGAAGTCGGTGCCGGCGAACTCCCGCAACCGCTGCTTGAACTCCTCGAGGGTCGGCGAGACCGTGCGGTCCTCGGCCACCCCCTCGGCGGGCACGATGACGCGGTACGTCCCGTCCCCGAGGGACATGGTGCCGAACCGGAGATGGGTCTTGCGGACTTCGGCCACCACGGCCGCCATGTCCTCCTGCGGCGCGGCCACCTCCATCTCGCCCAGCAGCGTCTCGACCCTGGAGGGCTCACCGGGGAAGCCGACGCCGAGCAGCTTGCGCACGGTACTGCGGCCGCCGTCGCAACCGACGAGGTAGCGCGAGCGCAGCCGCGTGCCGTCGGCCAGCTCGGCGGTCACCCCGTCATCGTCCTGGTTCAGCCCGACCAGCTCGCAGCCGCGCCGGATCTCGGTGCCGAGCTCGGTGGCGTGTTCGGTCAGCAGGCGCTCGGTGATGCTCTGCGGGATGCCGAGGACGTACGAATGCGCGGTGTCCAGCCGGTCAGGCCACGACGTGCCGAGGGCCGCGAAGAAACCACCGGTCGCGAACTTCCGGCCGAGCGGGAGGAACCGCTCCAGCAGGCCGCGCTGGTCCATCACCTCCACACTGCGCACGTGCAGGCCGAGCGCGCGGGAAAGCCCGGTCGGCGCCGCTTCCTTCTCCAGTACGAGCACATGCACGCCGTGCAGCCGCAACTCTCCGGCCAGCATCAAGCCGGTCGGTCCGCCGCCGGCAATGATCACGTCAATCATTCATGCCCCCCAATTCGACACCTTGCGTTTCGGCCGGCTGCTCCGTGCAGACCGGTGGAGCGAGCGCCCGCACAGGGGCGCCCCGTCCCCGCACCCGACCCATACATCGACAAAAGCGCAGGTACTTCGTGAATTCCGTATTTCCGAAGGTTCTGGCTTCGATCGGAGATTCTGCGGCACGACCCGGGTCTTGCCGCAAGGCCCCCCGTGCGCTATAGGTTGAAAGTGGCAAGGAGCGGGAAACACACCTCCTTGCCTTTGTCTTTTGCCGTCCGCCATGGACGACGCCATGGACGACGCCATGGACGACGCCATGGACGGACCCATGGAGGGACGGCGCGCGGAACTGCCGCCCCCTCTCCACGTCGTCCCCCTCGTCCCCGTCGGCTCCGGCCCCGATCGGCCGCGGCCCGTGAGCTGGGCCGCGGCCGATGGATCACCGGTCGTCAGACGACCGCGCCGCTGCGGTCGCCGGCGCGAGCCGGGCGCCCGCCGCGCGCCCGCCCGGCCGGGCGGGACCGCTCCGGGCGGCGGGACTGGAGGATCACGGTGACCGGCATGGCCGTGAACACCGTGGACGCCATTCCCACCACCACGCCGGCCAGCAGCGCAACGGAGAAGTCGGTCAGCGAGTCGCCGCCGAGGACGGCGAGCGCGACGAGCACGAACAGCGCCCCCATGCCCGTGTTCACCGTGCGTGGCAGGGTCTGCGCCACCGCCCGGTCCGCGAGGTCCGCCCACGGGAGTGACGTGCCGGTACGGCGCAGTTCGCGCAGCCGGTCGAGCACCACGACCGTGTCGTTGACCGAGTAGCCGACCACGGTGAGCAGCGCCGCCAGGAAGACGCTGTCGACCGGCCTGCCCAGCCAGGCGAAGAGCCCCACCACCAGGAGCACGTCCTGCACCATCGCGACGACCGCAGCCGTCGCGAAGGTCCACCGGAACCGCACGCTCAGGTACACCAGTTGGGCCGCCACCGCGACGCCCAGGGCGATCAGCGCGTGCGTGCGCAACTCGCTGCCGAGACTGGGGCCGACCAGATCGTCCCGTTCCACCGTGACGCGCCCGGCCGGCCCCTCCAGCGCCTCGCGGATCCGCTCCTGCTGCCGGTCACCGGTCTCCTTGGTGCGCACGGACACACTGTGCTCGCCGGTCTTCTGCACCACCGCCTGCGGGAAGCCCGCCTCGACCACGGCCGCGCGCGCGGCGTCCGCGTCCACCGGCCGCTCGGCCGCGTACTGCACACTGCGCCCGCCGGTGAACTCGACGCCGAACTCCAGCCCGCGCACCCCGATCCCGCCGACGGCGAGCAGCAGCGCACCCGCGCACAGGCCGAGCCAGCGCCGCCGGTGCCGCATCAGCCGGGGCGTGCGCCGTGCGAGTCGCGCCCGCAACCGCCCGGTGGTCGCCATCCCGGTGAGCGCCGGCCGCCGGCGCACGAAGGGCGTGCGCACGGCCCATTCGGCGAGCAGCCGGGTGATCAGCATGGCGGAGACCATGGAGGCCAGGACACCGATCGCGAGGGTGACGCCGAAGCCCTTGACCGGGCCGGTGGCGAACACGAAGAGAAGACCGGCGGCGAGCAGCGTCGTCACGTTCGAGTCGGCAACCGCGCTCCACGCCTTGGTGAATCCGGTCCGCAGGGGCGGGCGCAGATCGCGGGGGCCCTTGGTCCGCCGCCCCCCGGGCCGCGTGTACTCCTCCCTGGCCCTTTCGAAGACGAGCACGTTGGCGTCCACGGCGATGCCGATCGCGAGGACGAACCCGGCCAGGCCCGGCAGCGTGAGGGTCGCGCCCAGTGCCACGACGGCGGCGTACGAGACGAGCCCGTACAGCGCGAGCGCGACGGTGGCGATGAGGCCCAGAAGGCGGTACACGACGACGATGAACAGCCCGGTGCAGACCAGTCCGATCACGGCGGCGAGCGCGCTCGCCCGGATCGCCTCGGCGCCGAGCGTCGGTCCCACGGTGCTCTGCTCGACCGTCGTCACGGGGACGGGCAGGGCACCGCCTTTGACGAGCGCGGCCAGGTCGCGTGCCTCGGCGGCGCCGAAGCCGCCGCTGATCTGTGCGGAGCCGCCGGTGATGCCCGTCCCGCACGGCACGCTGCTCTGCATGCCCGGGGCGGACACGATCCGGTCGTCCAGCACGATCGCCACCCGCCGGGCCGGATCCGCCGGCCCCGCACAGGCGGCATCGCCCGTCAGACGTGCCCACGTCTCACCCGCGTCGCCGCGGAACGACAGATCGACGCTCCAGCCCCGACCCGTCTGGGTGTCGAGCACTGCCTCGGCGTCCTCGACGCCGTCACCGGTCAGCGCAGCGGGGCCGAGCCGCAGATGGCCGCCGGGCGTGTCAGGGTCGGCGAGGACGCGCGACCCGTCCGCTGCGGGGCGGCTCGCCGGTCCGGGCGCCGCCCCGGTGACGGCGTGGAAGGTCAACTGGGCGGTGCGGCCGATGACATCGGCCGCCTTGCGGGGGTCGCGCACCCCGGGCAGTTCGACGACGATGCGCCGCTCCCCGGAGCGGGCGAGGGACGGTTCGGCGACGCCGAGACCGTCGACGCGGCGGCGCAGCACCTGCAGCGCGCGGTCGGTCGCCGCCGCGTCGGCACGGACGGTGGGGGAGTCCCGGGTCTCCAGGACGATCCGGGTGCCGCCGCGCAGATCGAGGCCGAGGCGGGCCGGGGTGGTGAGAGCGACGCCGAGGGATACGGCGACGACGGCGAGCGCGATCAGCGCACGCCACAACGTGGTACGGCGAGATGACATGAAGGCTCCACGAACGGTCCGCGGGACCGGGGCGCGCCGCTCGGTGGCGCACCCCCGCGCCGGCGGACGGGGACACAGGGAAGAGCGCCTCGTGTCCGGGGTGGCGCGGGCAGGCCGCGGCGCCCCGGAACAGCGGGCGCGGGAACGTCAGCTGTGCCGGGTGGAGGGAGGTCCGCGGGTGTGCCGCGGGTCGTAGGCGTCGCGCGGCGGAGCGCGCTCCTGACGCGGTCCGGCCGTCAGGCCCCCGCGCAGGGGGAGGGGCTGCACGGCGGTCACGGGACCCGTCAGCAGCGGAGGAGCGCCGGACAGTCGCACCGAGTGCTCGGCGGCCGCGTCGTGCTGCACCGCCTTCTCGGGCCCGGGCGCCGCCGGCGGCACCGCCCGTACGGTCTCGCCGCCGCCCGCTCCCGCCCGGGTGACCGCGGGGACCTGCTGCGCTGCCGCGGGGATCGCGCGGGCGGTGGGGCCGGGCGACGCGCCCTGCGGGCCCGGAGCCGTACCGGCGAGCGACAGGAGCAGCGACAGGACGCCGAGGAGCACGGACGGCAGGGCCGCCGCGAGGGCCCGGTGCGTGCGCTCGCGCATCCCCGCCCCCTCGCCGCTCGTTCCGTTTGCCGTCCGGCCCTGCCGCGGCTCAGCGTAGGCGACAGGGAGGGGCCACGGGGACCGGCACCTGTGACCGCTCGCCGGCCGGGCAGGGAACGCGTCATGGACCGCTGCGACACGGCACGGCCCGGTTGGCTTACGATCTCGGCGGGCGGCCGTGCTCCGGCGGTCGCCAGCCCACACCACTGGAGGTCACCGTGTTCGGGACGGCCCGCGGCCACCGCACCCACCGAAGCAGCTTCCGCTTCCGCGCCACCGCAGGTGCCGTGGCGGCCGGGATGTTCCTCGCCGTCGGCTGTGGCTCCTCCGACGACGGACCCGGTGAGGCGGCGGGGGGCGTCCCCGTGGTCGAGAAGGGCAAGCTGACCACCTGCACGCACCTGCCCTACCCGCCCTTCCAGTTCGAGCAGGACGGGAAGATCGTCGGCTTCGACGTCGCCCTGATCGACCTCGTGGCCAAGAACCTGAAGGTGGAGCAGAAGATCCTCGACACCCCGTTCGAGAACTTCAAGACCGGTGCCTTCCTCAACTCCGGCGAGTGCGACCTCGCCGCTGCCGGTATGACGATCACCGACGAGCGCAAGAAGAACGTGGACTTCTCCGTCCCCTACTTCGACGCGACCCAGGCGCTGCTCGCGACGAAGAAGAGCGGCGTGAAGACGCTCGCCGACATCAAGTCGCAGAAGAAGAAGCTGGGCGCGCAGGCCGAGACCACCGGCGAGAGCTACGCCAAGAGCGAGGGCTTCGACCCCGTCGCCTTCGAGAGCTCCGACGCCGTCCTCAACGGCCTGCGCACCGGTCAGGTCGACGCCGTCGTCATCGACTACCCGGTCGTCCAGGGCTGGCTGAAGGACAAGGCGAACGCCGCCCAGTTCGTCCTCGGGGAGAACATCGAGACCGGTGAGCAGTACGGCTTCTCGGTGAAGAAGGGCAACGACAAGCTGCGTGCCGCGATCGACAAGGCGATCAAGGACGCCCGCGCCGACGGCACGTACGACAAGCTCTACGAGCAGTGGATCGGTCCGCTGCCCAAGGACGGCTCGTGACCTCACGTCTCACCCGGCGCCAGCGGCGCCGGGTCTCGCAGGGCATTCAGTACGCGGTGTTCGTGGGGGTCCTGGTCGTCATCGGCCTGCTGGCCGACTGGGACCGCCTGCAGAACCAGTTCGCGCAGCAGGACCTCGCCGAGGAACTGTTCCCGGACATCATCACCACCGCGCTGCGCAACACGGTGGTCTACACCGTCTCCGGATTCGCCTTCGGCCTGGTCCTCGGCCTGGTCATCGCGCTGATGAGGCTGTCGTCCGTCGCCCCCTACCGGTGGGTGGCGGGCGTCTACATCGAGATCTTCCGCGGACTGCCCGCGCTGCTGATCTTCATCTTCGTCGGTGTCGCGGTCCCGCTCGCCTTCCCCGGCACGGAGATCCCGGGCGGTACGTACGGGAAGGTCGCCCTCGGCCTCGGCCTGGTCGCCGCCGCGTACATGGCGGAGACCATCAGGGCGGGCATCCAGGCGGTGCCCAAGGGGCAGATGGAGGCGGCCCGTTCGCTGGGCTTCTCGCACGCCAGGGCCATGGTCTCGGTGATCATCCCGCAGGCGTTCCGCATCGTGATCCCGCCGCTGACCAACGAACTGGTGCTGCTCTTCAAGGACTCGTCGCTCGTGCTGTTCCTCGGCGTCACGCTGAACGAACGGGAACTGACCAAGTTCGGCCGGGACCTGGCGAGCCAGACGGCCAACTCCACACCGATCCTGGTCGCCGGCCTGTGCTATCTGCTGGTGACCGTGCCGCTGAGCTTCGTGGTGCGCCGCCTCGAAGCCCGCGCCGACAGGGCGAAGTGAGGAACGGATGCCCAAGAAGCCGACACAGGCGGGGAGCGGGAGCATGAGCGACACGGGCCGCCCCGAGATCGAGATCCGCGGGCTCCACAAGTCCTTCGGCGACAACGAGGTCCTGCGCGGCATCGACCTCGACATCGCGGCGGGCGAGGTGGTCTGCGTCATCGGCCCCTCGGGGTCCGGGAAGTCGACGCTGCTGCGCTGTGTGAACCTGCTGGAGGAGCCCTCGAAGGGCCAGGTCTTCGTCGGCGGCACCGAGGTCACCGACCTCGACGTCGACATCGACGCGGTACGCCGCCGGATCGGGATGGTCTTCCAGCAGTTCAACCTCTTCCCGCACGTGAACGTGACGGAGAACCTGACTCTGCCCCAGCGGCGGGTGCTGCGCCGGGACAAGGCGAAGGCAGCCGAGGTGGCCCGGCGCAACCTGGAGCGGGTCGGTCTCGCGGACAAGGCCGACGCGTTTCCCGCGCAGCTGTCCGGCGGTCAGCAGCAGCGGGTGGCGATCGCCCGCGCGCTGGCCATGGACCCCGAGGTCATGCTCTTCGACGAGCCGACCTCGGCGCTCGACCCGGAACTGGTCGGCGACGTCCTCGCGGTCATGCGCCGGCTGGCAGCCGAGGGGATGACCATGATGGTCGTCACGCACGAGATGAGCTTCGCCCGGGAGGTCGCCGACCGGGTGGTCTTCATGGACGGCGGAGTGATCGTCGAGCAGGGCCCGGCGGAGCAGGTCGTGGGCAACCCCCGGCACGAGCGGACGCGCGACTTCCTGATGCGGCTGCTGGATCCGGCGGCGGCCGAGCAGCCCGGCGCCGAGGGAACGGCGGACGGTCCGGACAAGGAACACTGACGCCGGTCCGATGGACCGGACGGCCCCGGCCGGGAGGGGGATTGCCCGGCCGGGGCCTTCACGGTGGTCCGTTCCCCCGGTCAGCGTCCGGGGCACTCCTTCCACGCCAGGTGGTAGATCGTGCTGATGTCACCGTCCGTCGAGTCCATGGTCATGTAGCTCGTCGCCGCGGGGGCCGACGCGCCCGCGCTGACGCGCAGCTCGGTGTTGATGTTGAAGTTCCGCTGCACCCCGCAGGGCGCCCACACCAGCTGGGCCCAGTCGGTCTGGTCGGTGGCCTGCCAGTTGTCCTCGTACGGGCCCCGGAACGTGTGCGTCCGCGAGGCGGTGTTCGGCGATCCCTGGAAGTAGTACGAGGCCTTCTCCGTACCGCTCGCGCCGGCCTGCAGCGAGGCGTAGCCGCGGTAGTCGGCGCTGGCGACGGCGTAGGTGAAGCCCTGGGGGACGTGGACGACGAGGTTGAGCTGACAGTTCTTGCGCGACGCGGTGGGCGAGGAGCCGCCGCCCACCTGGGCGAGGTAGTCGCTGTACGTCACGGTGAAGGCGGTGTTGTCCTCCGAGACGGCGACGGCGGCGGTGCCCAGGGGGCATCCCGAGCCGTTGACGGTCGCGACGTCGATGACGATCTTGTCGGGTGGCGGGTCGGTGATCCCCGACGGGCTGTGCTGCGCGGGCAGTGCCGAGGCGAACAGAGCGGCGACCGCTCCGCTCACCAGTAGACCGGCGTTCATGGTTCTCCCATCCATTGCTTTCGGTGCCAGGTGCCGGGCATGCCTGAGGAGCCCGGCGCGAGGTGGGGGGTGCGGCCCGCCCGGGGGGGCGGCCCGGCGT